>NZ_QICX01000014.1:0-125476 GCF_003201365.1 Chryseobacterium sp. CBTAP 102 | reverse complement strand
TATACCTTAAGAAAAACAATAATGAATCATTACAGGGATATTTTAAACTATTTTCATCAAAGAAGCACCAATGCTGCTGCTGAATCCTTCAATGCCAAAATAAAAAACTTCAGAATGCAGCTCAGAGGTGTAAAAGACAAAGCATTCTTCTTATTCAGATTAGCTAAACTTTTTGCCTAGCCCCCAAATTTTGCGCTTGATCCAAAGAAACCTTCAGAGGATACTGAAATGGATACAAAATAAAAAAGTACACTTTCAAAAAGTGTACTTTCTTTGGGTGAATGATGGGTCTCGAACCCACGACCTTCGGAACCACAATCCGACGCTCTAACCAACTGAGCTACAATCACCGTTTTCTGAGTGCAAATATAGGACAATTTCCTCAACTACCAAACAATTCCATCAAAATTTTTCAAAGAAATTAATTTTTCAGATGTAAAGCCCTCAGCATAAGCAACTCCCGATAAACGCCCTAAATCCTGCGCCCGGTAAGTTAAGCTTTCATAAAAATCTTTTGTTGTAATTGGAGTCTCAGGTTCATTAGAAGCCGGGTCATAAAACTGAGTTTTGTACGCCATACAGGCTTCAAGTTTTTTAGGGAGGTGTTCTGAAATATCAATTACAAATTCCGGTTTGATATCTTTCCACTGAATATAGTGAAAAATATGCTTCGGTCTCCACACTTCCTGATTCTCTCCATCCAACACCGTTTCAATTTTTCTCAGTCCGGACAAAAAGCACGCATCCGACACTAATTTCGCTCCTTTTGCATGATCTGGATGCCTATCATCAATTGCATTGGCTAAGACGATTTCCGGTCTGTATTTGCGAATCATTTTTACGATCCTCATTTGATATTCTTCAGAATTCACCAAAAAGCCATCTTTCATTCCAAGATTCTCTCTCGCAGAAAGCCCCAGGATTTTGGCAGCTTCTGCAGCTTCTGCTTTTCTGGTTTCATCTGTACCTCTTGTTCCGAGTTCACCTCTTGTAAGATCCACAACTACAATTTTTTTTCCTTCAGAGACCATTTTAGCAATAGTTCCGCCACATCCAAGTTCTACATCGTCAGGATGTGCACCAAAAGCAAGTATATCAGTTTTCATAAATTCAAAGATAGGATTTAAAATAAAAACTTCCCAAGCATAAGGAATGGGAAGTTTTAATATCTATAATTTAAATTTTAAATTATTTGTTGATCTCAGCATTTAATTTTACAGCATCCTGATAGGTAGGATCTAACTGTAAAGACTTCGCTACATAATCTTTTGCTTTGGCGACATCAGAATCTTTACTCATGTATGCAACTGCAAAGTAGGCGTAAGCAAGAGTCTGCTTGTTAGCTTCCTGATCAGCTGGTTTTACTGTACTGATGAACTTCTCATAAGCTAATTTTGCTGCGTCATTGTTTCCTGCCTGCTGGTAAGAATACCCCTGGCTGTAATATGCCGGTGCCCAATCTGGAAGAAGTGCAGACATTTTCTGCCATGTAAGGATTGCTCCGTTCCAGTTTTTCACATCCTGATAAGCTGTTGCCAGCTTGAATAAAGCATCAGAATCCTGGCTATTAGCAGCAACCTGCTTTTTCAATGCTTCAATTGTTGGGTTAGTAGGTCCTTTGTCTGCTTCTGCCTGGGAAGCACCTCCACCACCTGCGATGTTAGCCAATTCAAGATCCCACTTCATTGTTTCATCTTTGGCAGCTTTTGCAATACCCACTTTTTGATGAGCTTCAGCCATTAAAGCAGATTTTTTAGCAGCATCTTTTTCATCTTTTGCTAAACCAGCAGCAATAAGTCCCTGTAAACCCTGGTCAGCAGGCAATACTCTTGTTTTCTCAACCTGAGAAACGAAAGTGTCCATATTTTGTTTAGCATCTGCATAGTTTTTATCTGCATATGCGTTGTAAGCTCTTAACTTGAACTTAATAGGATCGTCAATTTTATCAAAAATTTTATCTAATACCATTTTAGAATTTGCATAATCTTCATTTGTGAAGTATAGTTTTGCAATTTCTAATTGAGTATATGGATCTTCATCAGCATATTTTGTATAGTTGATAAGATCTTGTGTAGCTTTTGCGTTCTGTTGGTATCTGATATCATAACCCGCCAAAGCTTTGTATGCAGGTGCATAAGTAGGATCTACAGCAATTGCTTTGTCAACGCTTTCTTTCGCTTTTTGCCATACTTGTGCTGCCATCCATAAAGTAGCCATTCTCGTGTAAACGGAAGCTTTATTTTTAGCTACAGATAATGCTTTATCATAAGCAGACATAGCCTCTCCCGGCATTCTTTTTAATCTGTAAGCATCCCCTAATGTATAATAATAATGTGCAGGAACACCTTTTTTCTCAGCTTTCTCGATAGCTTTAGTTAAAAACTGAATAGCTAGATCCGGTGAATTATTTTTCTCAAATAAAGTTAAAGCTTCTGCCGCTCTGAAAAGAACTTCAGCATCTTTTTCTCTTGAATCAGTAACTACTTTCTGAATTTCAGCAACGGCATTTTTATCACCTTTACCTAATTTAACAGCAGCTAAACCGATTTTATTCAGATAGCTTTTACCGTCAGCAGCTAATCCCTTGTTGAAACTCTCCGTTGCCTTAGCATAATCCGGTTCTCCTTGTCTTAAGAAAGTATTTCCCAAATAGAAGTAGTTTTCAGCTGTAGGCTCTTTAGCGATCATTTCAGTGAAGTTTGTTTTTGCCTGGGCAAATTTATCACTGTCTATACTGTTGATACCATCCTGCAATGTCTGTGCAGAGGCAAAACCGGTAAAAAATACCACGGCTGCTCCAAAAGCAATCTTCTTTACATTCATATTCATTATATCTTTCATTTTATATTTTCTAATAATTGAGTTAAATTCTACACAATTTTCAGACCAAATCAATATTTTAATAGGGACAAATTGTGATTTTAATTTTTTTAACGCATTTGTACCTCTCTTTTATACAGGTTATAAGGCTGCAAACCTTCTTTCTGTACAATCTTTTGGCCTAAATGGGTACATGAAAATCTAATAAATCCATTGGCAATATTGAAATTACCTTCATTAATCAGGAAATAAAGTACTCTTGTAAACGGATATTCCATTGTGCGAAGTCCATCAAAATCTGCGGTATATGATTTTCCTTTCTCTACTACAGGAAGAACTTTCACCATCTCTCTCAGTTTTTCTGAAGTTTTATCATAAGGACGGCTGAAGGTATTCAATCCGATAACACCTATCTTATCAGGATATTTCCCCAATTCCTCTATAATCTTCTGATTTCCCGGTATAATGGAAAATTTCAGGTCTTTTGGCTGCTTTTTTAATTTTTCAGCAACAAAGTTCAGATTACTGGAGTTGGTTCCGTCAAAAATAAATTCTTTTTTATCAGACATCAGACCGCTGTTGATTTCTTCCATTGAAATACTCTCTTTTGGAGAATCCTTAGGCACAACAAAAACAACTGCATCAGCAGCAAATCTGGCAGGAAGAAACTTTAAATCTGTTCTTTCCTCATACGTTTTTATTTCTTCAGTACTGAGATTTCTGGACATTACCACCACTTTAGCACTTCCTTTCAAAAGATCAAGAAGTCCTAAATCTTCTTTCTTCGTTTCTACTTTGATGTGTGTTTCAGGATAGTTGATCATATAGCCTTCGGCTAATGCTTCTGTAACGCTTTGAAAAGATTCGTCAGTAAAAATTGTAAGATCACCTTTGTGATAGGAAGGAGTATTTTTCTCCTTTTTACAGCTTGCAAGCATCATGCTCAACACAAACATGAGTACAAGCCTGAAACTATTCTTCATTTCTCGATTTTTTAATTCTTGAGATCGCCCTGTAAATTCTAAAAATACCATAAACAATCAGCACCACTCCCAATGCATAAGCAACAGCAGGCTCTAAAATAGTAAAGAAGAATTTGTAGACAATCACTACAATTCCTAAAACGATATAAAACAATCCCGTAACCAGGGATAACCAATTGAACATCATGTAACAAAAATACCAAAAAAAATAAAAAGAGAAGCATATGCTTCTCTTTTTATTTATATTTTGAATAAATAAGTCTTATTCAAAGTTCATAGTAAATGGTACGCTGTAGTAAGATCTAACGCTCTCCCCGTTTCTCTTCGCAGGAGTCCATTTTTTAAGTTTCTTAACTACACGCATCGCTTCACTGTTGAAGTCACCATTTGGAGATTTCTCTTCAATAGTTACATTCGAAACAGTTCCGTCTTTTTCTACAACGAACTTAAGCTTCGCTTTAAGTGTTCCTTCACCTCCTTCCATCAAAGAAGTATCAAAGTTATCACCCAGGAACTTTCTTAATGCTCCCATACCTCCAGGATATTCTGCAGACTGGTCAACATCTTTATAGATCTCGTTAGGGTTGTTCGCTTTTACTTCTACTGTACTAG
This sequence comes from Chryseobacterium sp. CBTAP 102, assembly GCF_003201365.1. Taxonomy (NCBI): domain Bacteria; kingdom Pseudomonadati; phylum Bacteroidota; class Flavobacteriia; order Flavobacteriales; family Weeksellaceae; genus Chryseobacterium; species Chryseobacterium sp. CBTAP 102. Next base: position 121,061 of record NZ_QICX01000014.1, on the reverse strand, counting down.
CTTTAGTACCTGTAGATGGCGGTGGCGGTGGTGGCGTATAAGCCGGAGCTTTTACCCCCTCCTGATTCTGTAAACCAGTTGTTGTTTCCAACTGCTTAGAAATCGGTGGTGGTGGTGTTTCAATTTTCGGAGCTTTTACAGGCTCTGGAACCACGTTCTGAATTACCTCAATTTTCTCCTCTTCTTTTGGTGGTGGAGGTGGTGGAGGCGGTTCTTCTTCTTTAGGCTGCTCGATAATTGGATCTTCTTCGATAATATCTACCAGATCTGCCTTTACTTCCTGCTTAGGCGGAGCTGTAAGATTTTTAATCGTAAGATAGATGAACGGAGACAAAGCTGCCAAAAGGAATAATGCTGTTCCGATAATAAAAGACTTGGTTAAAAGTCTCGGATACTGATGTCTAAGATCATAGGCACCATATTCCTTGTTTCTATTTTCAAATACGATTTCGTCTAAAGTAAGATTCTGACCGTATACATTTTCATCTGCCATAGATTAGATATAACAATTTTATGGTTAAATTACTTTGTAGCAGCAGCCGGTGCAGCAGCACCTCCTACTTTTTTCTCATAAACAGCTTTTTCCCAAGGTTTGATATCAGTAACACCGTACTGCTCGCTTTTGGTAATGGCCATTTCATCAAGAATATCAACAAAGTTCTTATATACAGCATCGTCAGTTGGCTTAATGATCACGGTAAATTTCGTTTGATCTGCAGCTCTAGATTTTGCCTGCTGAATTACTTTTCTAATTCCCTCTCTATCAAGAGTAGTTTCCATAAGAGTCTGGTCATTCAAGGAAGTAGCATCCTGCTGATGCCAGAAAACTCTGTTATTTTTTCCTAATAAGATAGAAATTGAGTTAGAAAGTTTAATTTCTGTTGGAGGTGGTTTTTGTTTTTCATCTTTCGGTTTAGCCGGAAGACCCAAATCCATAACGTTCGGTTTACTGAACGTAGTTGTGAACATAAAGAAGGTAATCAATAGAAAACCCAAGTCCACCATCGGAGTCATATCGACTCTGGTACTTTGCTTCTTGGAACGGACTTTGCCGCCCTTGCCGCCTTTCTCTTGTACTTGTACTTCTGCCATTTCTATCGATATTATTCGTTAGGTTTACCTTCTTGTGATGTAATCAACCAAAATTTAAGAAAATCAATATCTCTTAAACCCTCAAATAGGCTTTTAACTTTCGGATATTCAGTTGTAACGTCACCTTTAATAGCTAACTTGTAGTCAGGGTTAACGCTCAAACTTTCTTTTACCCAATCAATTAATTGCTTATTTGTACTGTCCATAGGAATACCTGTAGGACTCTTATAATTTTTCTGCTCATCTGCAGGCATGTCCAAGTACCCTTTAAGTTGGTTCATTGGAACTCCAATTGCCTGAATTTTCTGGAAAGCTGCTTTTTGGTTGTTGTCAAAAGTAATACCGTACTTTTGTCCCATTTTATCCAAAAGAGCAAGTCTTTCTGATGCATTTTCTACTGGCTGGAAATAGAATTTTCCGTCCGGAGTAGCGTTGATAGTCATTAAACTAGCATCAGGAAGCAATTTTTCCGAAATTGAAGATGGCGGTTTGATCTGCTCCACGTCAGGTTTTTTAAACTGAGTGGTCAAGATAAAGAACGTAAGGAGTAGGAACGCAACGTCACACATTGCAGTCATGTCCGTAATTACTCCATGTCTTTTTGGTTTGACTCTCGCCATTATTATAAAATATTTTTAATTAAACTTCTTTTAATTGCTAATGCAAATATCCTGCTAATTCTTAGTTGAATTCAGCGAAAGACTGCTGGATACTCATAGAGATCTCATCGATCTTGTAAGTTAATCCGTCAATTTTAGATGTAAAGAAGTTGTAAAGGATAATAGCGATTGCTGAAGTACCAATACCTAAAGCCGTGTTGATCAAGGCTTCAGAGATACCTGTAGATAGAGCGGCAGCATCCGGAGTACCACCTCCTGAACCTAATGCGAAGAACGCCTTGATCATCCCGATTACCGTTCCAAGTAGTGCTACTAATGTTGCAACAGTACCTAAAGTAGAAAGGATCATCATGTTTTTCTCAAGCATTGGCATCTCAAGAGTAGTAGCTTCTTCAATAGCTTTGTTAAGCGCTACCATTTTCTGCTCTTTATTTAATGTAGTATCGTGAGAAAGTGCTTTGTAAGTAGTAAGACCTTCTTTTACCACGTTACCAACAGAACCTTGTTGTCTGTCACACTCTTCGATAGCTTCGTCAATTTTGTTTTGGTTTAGTAAGCTTCTTACCTGTACAACGAAGTTGTCTAAGTTTCCTTTTCCAGCTGCTTTACCAAGAACGAAATATCTTTCAAAAGAGAAAACGATTACAGTAATCATGAAAGTAATCAAGATGGGTACAATAACCCCTCCTTTGTAGATAATACCTAAAAACGATTCTGGGTGAATGTCTTTTCCTTCAACACTTGAAAAAGCTACAGAACCGCTTCCTAGTTTATCTGCATCTTTAAAGTTTCCTGGGCTACCAAGAACAAATAAATAAATACATACTCCTATAGCAAATAGAATAGGAATAATAACAGCTGGATTTAAACCTCCTGCCTTTCTAGCAACTACTTGCTCATCATTTTTTGAAACATTCATTTCCATATTTAACTAAATTATATTGTTTTAAAATTTTACAGGGTGTAAATTAAAGGCAAAATTAATTAAAATGCAAGAGTCTTAATTAAACATTTTGCTTTTTTTTGATAAAGAAATTTTAATACGATTTCGAAATAATAATTATTTTAAATTATTTTATTTATTTTTTCAAAATTTAACATTTGAATTAAAAAATCAAAAAAATAAGACACCCATTTTTTTTAATTTCCCAATGTTAATTTTTTTTTAAATTACGATATTCACAATACGGTGAGGGACTACAATGATTTTTTTAGGGGTTTTACCTTCCAAAATCTGTTGCATTTTCTCGTTCGAAATCACCAAATCTTCCACTTCCTTGGCAGATAATTGAGCTGAAAGTGAAATTTTGAACTTCATTTTACCATTTACACTTACCGGATACTCAATTTCGTCTTCAACCAGATAATCTTCATTTAATACCGGGAATTTTTCAAATTCTATCGATGTACCGTGACCTAATAAACTCCATAGTTCTTCACAGATGTGAGGAGCATACGGAGAAATGATAACGGCCAGTGGCTCTAAAATATTGCGCTTGTTGCATTTTATTTTCTGAAGCTCATTCACAGCGATCATAAAGGATGATACTGAAGTATTGAAAGAGAAGTTTTCAATATCATATACTACCTTCTTTATTAAGGTATGTAAAACTTTGTATTCTGCTTTTGTAGGTTCTTCGTCTGAAATTTCAAATACGTCTCCGTTAAAATACAGGTTCCAGAATTTTTTAAGGAAACCATATACTCCGCTTAGCCCTTGGGTATTCCAAGGCTTGGACTGTTCCAGTGGTCCTAAGAACATTTCATATAATCTTAATCCGTCTGCTCCATACTCTTCACAGATATCATCAGGATTTACTACATTGTACTTTGACTTGGACATTTTTTCTACTTCACGGTCTGTGATGTATTTTCCGTCTTCCAGAATAAATTCAGCATCGGCATAATCCGGTCTCCAAGCTTTGAAAGCTTCAGTATCCAATTCATCAGAAGTTCCTTTTAATAAAGATACGTCAACGTGGATCTGCTGAGTCTGGTAGTCTTTGGCTAAATTTTTAGATACATATTGATTTGTTCCGTCAATTCTGTATACAAATGCACTCATCCCTAAGATCATTCCCTGGTTGATCAATTTCTGGAATGGCTCATCATGGCTGATATATCCTCTGTCTTTTAAGAACATGTTCCAGAAACGGGAATATAATAAGTGTCCGGTTGCGTGTTCGCTTCCTCCTATATATAAGTCTACCTGTCCCCAATAGTCTGAAAGATTCTTTGCACAGAATTCTCCATCATTTTGCGGATCCATATATCTAAGGAAATACCATGAGCTTCCTGCCCAGCCCGGCATTGTGGATAATTCTAACGGGAAAATAGTTTTGTCATCAATTAAATCTGTAGCTACTACTTTCTGATTAGCTTCATCCCATGCAAATTCTTTTGCATTTCCCAGTGGCGGATCTCCGTCTTCTGTAGGTAAATATTTTTCAACTTCAGGAAGTTCCAACGGTAAAGCAGAAGCAGGCAATGTATAAGGCATTCCATCCTTATAATATATAGGAACGGGTTCTCCCCAATAACGCTGTCTTGAGAAAATAGCATCACGCTGTCTGTAGTTGGTAGTTCCATGACCGATACCTTTCGCTTCGATCTCTGAAATTATTTTTGCTTTCGCTTCATTATAATGTAATCCGTTTAGGAAATCTGAGTTGACACAAACGGAATCTTTAGAATCAAAAGATTTTTCATGAACGTCTTCTTCCGTTTCTACAACTTTCTTGATTTCAAGATTAAATTTCTTAGCAAATCTATGGTCACGCTCATCGTGTGCCGGAACTGCCATTACAGCTCCTGTTCCATATCCCATCAATACATAGTCTGAAATATAGACAGGCATTTTTTCATTGCTGAACGGATTAATTGCATAACTTCCGGTGAAAGCTCCGCTCACGTTTTTCACGTCAGACATTCTGTCTCTCTCCGTCTTTTTGGAAGTTTCTTCAATATAAGTATCTACTTCTACCTTTTGAGCATCTGTAGTAATGGTTTCCACTAAAGGATTTTCCGGAGCCAATACCATAAAGGTTGCTCCAAAGATGGTGTCGGGTCTTGTGGTAAATACCTCAACGATTTCATCATGCCCTTCTACCTTGAAACGAACCTGCGCTCCCTGAGATTTCCCGATCCAGTATTCCTGGGAATCTTTCAGCGGCTGCGGCCAGTCTAATGTATTCAATCCTTGTAATAATCTTTCAGAGTACGCAGAAATTCTCATACTCCACTGCATCATTTTCTTTTGAAATACAGGGAATCCTCCTCTTTCAGATTTCCCATCCTTTACTTCATCATTGGCCAGTACAGTTCCTAATGCAGGACACCAGTTTACTGTCGTTTCTGCTCTGTAAGCAAGACGATAGTTTAAAAGGATATCTTCTTTATCAATTTCAGAAGCATTCTTCCACTCTTCTGCAGTAAAATTTAATTCGTCGTTATGATTAGCATTTAATCCTTCTGTTCCTTTTTCTTCAAAATGGTGAATCAAAGAATCAATAGATTCTGCCTTATCCGTATTTTTATTATACCAGGAATGATACAGCTGGATAAAAATCCACTGTGTCCATTTATAATAAGAAGCGTCTGAAGTTCTTACTTCTCTGCTCCAGTCGAATGAGAACCCGATTTTTTTCAGCTGCTCTTCGTATCTGTTGATATTCTGTTCTGTAGTAATAGCCGGGTGCTGCCCTGTCTGGATCGCATATTGTTCAGCTGGAAGTCCAAAGCTGTCATATCCTACCGGGTGGAGTACATTAAACCCCTGATGTCTTTTGTATCTCGCATAGATATCCGATGCAATATATCCCAGCGGGTGACCTACGTGAAGTCCTGCTCCTGATGGGTACGGGAACATATCGAGTACATAAAACTTTGGTTTGTCTGTGTTATTAGAGGTTTTATAGGTTTGATTTTCCTCCCAGTATTTCTGCCACTTTTTTTCTATCTGCTGATGATCGTAAAACACTTGATATATATGTTATATGTTAGACTGAATTATTTTTCTTTTTGACAAGATTCACAAAATTAATGATTTTAAAGTAAATAGAAATGAATTTATGATGAATTACAAATTCTATCCTCCACAAAAAAATCCCATCCGGAGATGAGATCTTTTTTATATCCTGAAGTATATACTATTATTGAGTAACTCTTTTGAAGGTATATGTTCTTGTCTGGAATATCTTAGGATCCTGAGTCTCCTCTCTTACAGCAAGATTGAGCGTTGTAGCATCCAAAGTAATAACCTTTGCATTTTGCGGTTCTACTATTCCCTGGATTTTCATCTGAACGTCTTTCCCTTCCTTATTATAAGTATAATTGAATTTGATATCTGAAAGAATAGCACACTGACCAGGTGTAGCAGTATCTCCCCAGTTCGTTTTCCCTCCTTTGGAGTCTACGCTAAACCACCATCTTGTCTGTTTCTGACAATCTGTATAAGTAATCGTGTTAGAAACCGGGTCTTCACCAACTTCTACAGTGGTAACTACTTCTTTTAACGGTTGCCATGTCCCAACAAGAGGAGCTTCCAGAACAGTATCATTGTCACTACTACAGCCTGTAGCTGCAGCAAACAAAGATAAACCTGCAAATAGTAATGCTAATTTCTTCATAGATCAATTTTTTCAAGCGCTAAAATTATAATTTTTTTGATTTATATTACTATTTTTTATGAAAAATTATTTCATCTCCTTATATTTATATATATTTAAAAATACGAAGACCTCATTTTCCCTTTATTTAACAAATAATGAATACATGAGCATCATTCATTCTATTAAAAAAGTTATTTTTGCAGGAAACAAAATACAGATGCAGGATATAACGAAAAACAATTTTGACTTTATACGTGTTCTCCTCGCCTTTATTGTCTTTCTTGGACATCTTGGCACCCTCAGCGCTTCTCCTGATCTCAAAATTTTTGAGTACAGTCCTATAGAAATTGCCGTTTTCGGGTTCTTCGCTGTGAGCGGATTTCTGATTGCAAGGAGCTATGAAAGGTCTTCAAGCCTGAAAAGTTATTTAAAAAAGAGAATCAGAAGAATTGTTCCCGCTTACTTATTGGTTATTTTTTTATGTGCAATTTTATTAAGCCTGGTAAGTACATATTCTTTCACCGAATATTTCAGCAATACACAGGTTTACAAATACCTTTTCTGGAATTCATTATTTTTAAATTTTAAAGCACCCTGGCTTCCGGGAGTTTTTGGAAATCAGGCAGTGAACGGTGCCCTATGGACACTGAAAATAGAAATGTGCTACTATTTTGCAGTTCCTCTGTTGTTTTTGCTTTTCGGGAAGAATAATAAGTACAGAAATACCAGTTTGATTATTTTATATTTTTTATCACTTATTTATCTCAACTATTTTGAATCTTTAAATAAAATTTCACTTGCCAAACAGCTTCCAGGAACATTATCCTATTTTATCCCCGGAATGCTGATTTACTTTAATTTTGATAAATTTATCCAACATAAAAATATCATTTTCGTCATTGCTCTTGCCACGGTGTGGATTGATTTATATTTACCTATCCAGCTTTTTTCCCCAATGATGATTGGTGTTATCGTAATGTATATTGCCTATTCATTTAAATTTTTAAATAATTTCGGAAAATATGGTGATTTCACATACGGAATTTATATTTTTCACTTTCCTATCATCAGAACTTTCCAGACTTTAGGATTATTCGAAGATTACAATCCTTTTGTAATGGCTTTGGTATGCATGTTGGTGGTAGTTGCTGTAGGTGTAAGCTCCTGGCATCTTTATGAAAAAAGATTTTTATAATTTTGCAGTATAAAAAACATAAATGAAAAATCTTGTCTCTATTATTACTCCTTGCTACAATTCAGCGGAATTTATCGAGGAAACCATACAGTCTGTTCTTAACCAAACCTATGAAAACTGGGAATGGCTGATTACAGATGATCTTTCTCAAGACAATACTGTTGAGATCATCAGAAAATATAATGATCCCAGAATAAAACTATTGGTACTGGAGAAAAACGGAGGTGCAGGAAATGCAAGAAACAAAAGTCTGGAAAGAGCACAGGGAAGATATATTGCTTTTCTGGATTCTGACGATTATTGGTATCCTGAGTATCTGGAAACGATGACGGATTATATGCAGAAGCATAAAGCAGAACTTGTTTATTGTAATTATTCAAGATGTAATGAACAGCTTGAGCCTATTCTGAAAGATTTTCTGGCGGAAAAGACAGTTACGTTCTCCAATCTGCTGAAAACATGCCGTCTTGCACCGGTTTCTACGATGTATGATACTAAAAGAGCCGGGAAATTTATGTTCCCTGTAAAAAGTAAGCGTGAAGACCATGTGATGTGGCTGAATCTTTTAAAAGTAATACCGGAAGGGATTCCTGTAAAAAAGACAATGGCAAAATACAGAATGCGTGAAAACAGTGTTTCCAGAAATAAGAAAAATATCATCAAAGATCAGTATCTTGTCTATAAAGACTTCATGGGATTCTCAACAGTAAAATCATTGTATTATACCGCTAACTGGGCACTCAACGGATTCCTGAAGTACTCGAAAATTTTTAATTAATGGAATATTCTAAAGAGTTTAAAGCTGCTCTGAGTGCTTTTTCCGGAGCAGAGAAGGATAAACTTATTTTCAGACTTCTGAGAAAGGATAAATTATTGTCCAAAAAGCTCTACTTTGAACTGATAGATCCCGAAACTACCGATGATAAAAGAAATGCCATGGAAGAACATATAAAAGAACAGGTTCTTCTGGCTTCAAAATATGTGGGAAATGCCCAATATTTTCTGTCTGCTGTACGAAAAATAAGTGCTGAAATCACAGAACACACAAAAGTTACCACCGATAAATTCGGAGAGATTTCTCTGAATCTTTTTCTCGTTAACAAGGTATTGGAAAACAACAGTGACCTCAGCAGACAAAGGTTTGACAATGTCTACAAACTTTATATTTACATTATCAATAAAATATTTAAATCGTTGACCCTTGTTAAGAAGCTGGATGAGGATTACTGGATAGAAATTGATGAATATCTTCGTGATACTCTGGATAAAATTTTAGAAAATCATTATCTCCAAAAGCTCTGTATCAACAATGGTCTTGACTTCAACTGGTTTGAATGTGACAGGATTCCTGATAACATTGATCAGATCATGAAAGACATTAAAAGCCAGGGATTCTTAAGATAGAATTTTCTGAAGAATCATTTTGGTAGAGTCTGGTTTTTCATCTACAAATTTCCCGGCATTTTCAGACATTGCGAACAGCTCTTCCTTATTATCGTCATTGGCGAGAAATAACACAAATTCTGAGGCAGCATACTCATCCGAGAAAGATTTTCCACCATTAGCAGAGATCAGGTCATCAGCTTCCGGATTCTTTTTATAATGATTCCCAAAAATCACGGGAACACCAAAAGCAGCAGCTTCCAGAATATTATGAAGTCCCGCCTCATGAAACCCACCTCCTACAACAGCTACATCTGCATAAGAATAAAGCTTCGATAATAAACCAATACTGTCTATGATCAGAATCTGAGTATTGAAAGCTGATATGTGAGTATTTTGTATTTCGCTGTACAGTAAAGCATCCGGGAATATATTTTTCAGATGCTCTACTCTTTTCAGATCATGAGGTGCTATTATAAGTTTTACCGTATTATTTTTACGCGAAACCACTTCTGCTATTTTCTCTTCCGCCTGCCACGAACTTCCGAAAACAACAGCTTTATTCCCTCCGATAAATTCTGTAATATAATCTACATGATTATTTCTTTTGCGGAGCTGTTTTACCCTGTCAAACCTGGTATCACCTGTTACGGAAGACTTCGTTAATCCAACACTTTTCGCCAAAGCCAATGAAAACTGAGTCTGGTGGAAAAACCAATCTACATTTTTCTGAAGCTGTTTTACAAACCATTTTCCGTAGGAAGTAAAGAAAGACTGTCTTTCGTAAAACAATGCTGAGATCACATAGACTTTTGTCCCTTTATTCTTTAATTCTGCAAGGAGGTTGTACCAATAATCATATTTAACCGTAAAAAATAGTTCAGCATTAAACTGATCTGTAAATTCTTTTACAGTCTTTTTATTATCGAAAGGCAAATAACAGATAACGTCAGCAATGTGTTTCTTCTTAACCACATTTTCATATCCTGACGGGGAAAAGAAGGTTACCAATATTTTGTACTGAGGAAAACTTTCTTTAAGCTTCTCTAATACAGGTAATCCCTGCTCATATTCACCCAGACTTGCCGCATGCATCCAGATGACTTTATCCGTTTTTGAAAATACAGATTTTACTTTATCCAAAGACTTCCTTCTTCCTTCAACGCCTTTTTTAGTTTTATTATTAACCAATGCGAATATCTTCATTCCAAGGGTAAGGAGACTGATCAATATATTGTATAAAAAAGCCATTTTACTTATTCTTTAATTTCAATTCTGTCATGATCTGTACAAGGGCTAGATATGACTAAAAATTCGATTTCTTCAGTCGATTCATTGGAGATAAAATGCTTCGATCCCGGCTCAACAGATATAGATTTTCCCTGCCCAACCAGAAATTTTTCTCCACGAATATACAATACCGCTTCTCCTTTCAGAATATAGAAAAACTGTTCTGCCACTTTATGATAATGAAGTTTCTCTGAAATTCCCGCGGGCATTTTCTCCTGCTTTATGGATAAGTTTTGCGTGTTTTTAAGAATCCAGCTGTCACATTGGTTTCCCCACGTATAATGTTCTGAATTATTTTTAGAATGTATCATTTAAATAGATGAGCGATAAAGAGTAATGCAGGAGTAAATAAAATAACTGATAAAAATAGAGTTGCCAATGAAATTCTGGGTTTAGCTTTATCATCAACCGCATATCTGAACATATAGTCCTGAAGATTCAGAAAAACCACTGCCAGCAGAACAAAAAGAATTCTCAGTCCGGTTTTCATAATTAAAAACTGAGTAGTCATGTTTTGATCTGTAATTTCTACAGGAAAATTTGTGTCTTCGGGATGTCTTGTTCCATAAGTGAATACAGCATACAATCCCAGAGCAATTACAGGGATCAGAAAGGCATATATTTTCCCACCAAATCCATCCGCTTTTCCTTCCATATCAAAATGGACGGGAATTCTCTCTGGCAAAGTGTTATAGTTCTTCAGAGTAAATACCCATAAGAAAGCGACCCATCCAAAATTTAAAATATCAAAAATTATATAAAGAATATTTTCCATTCCAGATGAGATTGAATGATGATTAAATTACACTTTTCAACACTCTCAATTTGTGAGTATGCTTATTCATCTCTTTATTGAAAATCCCCGTAGAATCCAGCGTGTCTATTCTCACTTTTCCTGAAGCATGGATGATCTTTTGATTCTCCAGCATAATTCCTACATGGATAATTTTTCCTTCTGCATTTTCAAAGAATGCAAGATCTCCAGGCTGTGTTTCTTCTACGAAAGTAAGCGGTTCTCCTACCTCAGCCTGCTGTGACGCATCTCTGGGTATTTTTATGTTGTGAATTTTATAAACCAATTGGGTAAATCCGGAGCAGTCTACTGCAAAAAAGCTTTTCCCTCCCCACAGATAAGGTACGTTCAGGAACTCTTTTGCTGTCAATGCAATACTTTCACGCACATCATGACTTCTTCTGGAAGCAACCACCGGAAACTCTACTTCTGATCCCATAGAAAGTAAAGTTTTCCCATCGTTCATGAGTACAGAAGAAAAATCTTCGGTTACGACAGTCACTTTTCTTTTGGCCAGCTCTTCGTCTGTCACAGGTTTCAGCTGCTTGGTATCCATCCATCCTTCATAGCCATCATAATGCATTTTTATTTTGGTCCAGTTTTTATTTACTTCCAAAATATCTGCACTTTCCCCAAACAATATTTCCGTAACAATTTCAGCTCTGTCAGAATTTTCTGCACGAACCGGCGCTACTGTAACAATACAAACTCCTTTATTCATTAATTTTCAATTTAAAGATTGAATAATTTAAAGGTTACAATACAATGTATATCTCTTTAAATGTTTAATCCTTGAATATTTCAGTTACTTTCTGCGAAGAAAGTTGACTCCATCACGCAAAGGTAAAATAAGATTTTCAAAATCTTCGTCTTTTGCTGCCAAATCATTTAATTCCTGGATAGACTGAGTAGATTTCAGCTTTGGATTTTCTTCCAGCACTTTTCCATACCACAATACATTATCAAATAAAATCACTGTTCCTGATTTTGTATGAGGTTTAATCAATCTGAAATATTCGGCATAATTTTCCTTATCGGCATCTACAAAAATCAGATCAAAAAACTCATCTGTTTCTTTTAAATATTCCTTGGCGTCCTGAAGTTTAAAATCGATCTGACCGGCATATTCGCTGGATTCAAAATATTTTTCAGGAAGATAGGCAAGATCCTCATTCACATCCAATGTGGTAATTTTTCCATCTTTTGCCAATCCTGATGCAAGACATAAAGTAGCATATCCGGTAAATGTTCCTATTTCGAGAATATTTTTCGGCTGCAGCATCTGGGAAATAATTGTCAGCAGTCTTCCCTGCTGATATCCGGAAATCATATGGGGCTGTGTGGTTTTCTGATAAGTCTCTCTTCTCAGCTTTTTCAGAATTTCGGATTCCGAAGAAGCGTGCGCCTCCAAATATCTGTCCATTTCAGGATTCTTTTCTTCAAAAAAACTCATACCATTTTAATTTAAACAAATTTAAGGATTTTAAAGCTACTTTTTTAATTCAGGAAGAAGATACAAAAAAAGAGAGAAATGAATCCCTCTTACATGCATCTATCGTCACTTTAAAAAGTTATTATAAGGCTACACAATATTGTCCTATTGAAGCACAAACCCATCCCGGGCAGCAGTCAGTGGTTCTTTGACAGATTATCTGAGGATTGCAGTCCAGGACAGCACCTTGTACATTTTTCATAGCTTCTCTTGAGATCTTTTTTAAATTTTTCATAATGATTTTAGTTTAGTATTAATTTCCTACTCTTTAGATTTTCGGATACCTCTTTTATTATTTCCTAATACAGAGATTTAAATATACATATTCTTTTATTAATCAACCCATTATACATTAATAAATTATTTATAAAATGTATTAAAAATTCCACATCAGTGAAAACCCCATATAAAATACCGTGAAAACACGGATGTTATTTTTGTTGTATTAGTTATAAGTTTGTAATAAAAATAAGGGGTAAAAACACTAAGAGAAAACAAGATGATTGCAGGAGAGACACAAACTAACCATGAGAATCACAAAAAAGTTGTACTGAAAAGTAGAACTGATGCTTCTGCAGCAAAAAGTAAGACAGAAATATCCACTTCATTTTTGCAACGAATTATTTCGCTCCTGAAAAAGGAAGAATTAATTTGATTAAGAATAGATCCCGGCCACCTTCGGGATTTATTTTTGTTTTAAACTGTGGAATTTTATTTCCATCATCCCAACATCCATTCAACAGAACTTACTAAGTTCATTCTACAAGTCTTTTATCAGAACTCATCTTTATAAGCCTGCCAAACCGGCTTCAAATATTCATGAGCAGCTAGTACTCTTCAGAAATTCTCACTAAAATTCCTTCCTGAAAAGTCAAAACCCTCATAAAAAACAGGAAAAACACCTGTATTTAAGTGCCCATATGCCTCTACCTTTGAGATAAGTTTTCCAACCATGAAACATTCAAAACAAGGAGGAACCCGAAAATCCTAAAAAGAGTAGGGATATTTTAAAAACAGCAGCATGAAAACAAAGACTTTATTATTAATTGGAGCAATAGTGGGACTTGTTATGATATTTTCCCAGCTAAAACCTCAGGAAATGTCTTTTTATAAAGAAAAAGGCAATTACATTGTAGACAACAATTACCTCCTTAAAGAGGTCAAAAAAATTTCGGATGAAGACATGAAAAATTTATTAAGCCTTCAGAAAATTCATCAGAACAGTTTGGGCACCAATTTCATTGTATACAAAATCAACAGGCAGTATATAATCCGCGGATGTTTAATGAAAGCTAATATCGACTGGAAAAAATATGGTGATCTGAGAGCAAAAGTAGAGGGCATCCTGAAAAAATATGGTGCTAAAGAGCTTGGAACAGATTATTATGCGATTCAAAATAACCAGGTTGCGACCAATGCAGCTTTACTAAGCCAGAAAGATATCGCCTCTTTAAGCAGATTGACTATTAAAGGTGCAGAAGAATATACCATCTGCCCGCCCACGATGGGAAGAAGGAATCTTACCAATGTGATTATAAAATCTTACAAAGTTAATACAGCTATTGATCCCAGAATCAATGTAAAACTGAATAATGTATTGGTGAATTACAAATAAACTCAAAGGCTGTTTTTAGTCTTAAGACAGCCTTTTAAAATTTTCATGCCATGAAAAGAAAGCTACAGCTATCCGGGATTTTCATTATTCTTCTAATAGTCTTCACTATTGGTCTGAAAGGAACATTTGATGGCTATTACGGTTTCTACTATGAAAACAAAAAGTATGACAAGCCTTTGGTTTATGCAATGTCAGAAAATATTGCCCAGTTAAAGCCTGTCAATATATTTACTTCATATACAGGTTTTGATACAGGATATGGCTTCTATGCCCCCAATGTTGCCAGTGATTTTGTAATGAGTTTTGAATTACAAGACAAGAATGGAAAAATTCTGGAACAAAAGACACTTCCATATTTTAAAAACAAGGAAAGCAGAGTAAGATTTACTACTGTCTTCAATATGTTTCTAGATAAAATTTCAAGTAAAAATATATACGACAAAAAATATTATCAGTATCTGGATATTATTATCAGACAGATCGCTAAACATGTGATGACAGAGAATTCAAAAGCGGTCAGCGTTACCACAAAACTTTATCTGTATGATTACCCTTCAATTACTGATTTCAAAAAGGGAAAAACGAATGAAAATTTAATTCTTATTGACGAATTTAAACATTAAAGTGATGAAAAATCTGAATGCATTCTATACCCGTATTGAAAATTTCTTTTTCAAACAGGACAACCAGACGGAATTCCTGGGTTTCTTCCGTGTTGCCATAGGAACGGTTATTCTATTACAGTTTATGGCAGTGATGCCGGATTTTGATCAGTTATTTTCAAGCAGCAGTATTATTCCACAGGATATTATGGGTGTTTTTACTCCCGACTGGATGATTACTTTCTCAAAAATTGTAAGTTTCTTACAAAGCTGCGGAATTGAAGAAAGCACAACGATTCTGATGACCAAAGTCTCATTTATCACATTGTGTACTTTTATTATTACTGGATTTTATTCCAGAATTGCTGCCTTTCTTTTACTTATCCTGCAGATTGCATTGCTTAAGGGAAGTTCTTTCTTTGCCTATGGCGCAGACTTTTTTACGAGTATGTCTTTATTCTATCTGATTCTTTTCCCTGCTGATCAGCATTTTTCACTGAGAAATTTTATTTTCCGCAAAAATCCTGTAGATAGCAATTTCACTCCGGTCAAAAGATTATTTCAGATTCATATTTCTATTGCTTATTTCTTTTCAGGACTCGACAAAGCTTTAGGTTTCAACTGGTGGAACGGCGAATCTATCTGGAAAGCGATCCATCTGCCCTACTCCAACAGAGATCTGAATATTGATTTCAGCTGGCTGGCAGAACATTCTTATATTTTAAGCTTTATCGGATGGAGTACGATTATTATCGAGATGTGCTACCCATTTTTTATCTGGTACAAACCGACACAGAAAACATGGCTTTACCTAACGATTTCCATGCACATAGGAATTGCTCTCGTTCTCAATCTATATTACTTCTCAGCAATTATGATCATCTGGAATATCACGAATTTTTACTTTGAACAAACCGCTAATAAAAAAGTCTTCTCCACAAAGAAAACAATATCGGCGCAATATCTTCCCAATCAAATTGATTCATAAAAAAATCCCGAATTGCTTCGGGATTTTTGATGATATAGGGTTTAATCATTATTTCTTAGGAGCGATATCCATCAGTTTCATAAACTCATCAAGTTTAGGCATGATGATGATTTCTGTTCTTCTGTTTTCTGATCTTCCTGAAACGCTCATATTAGTCGCTTTCGGGTTGTATTCAGAACGCCCGCCAGCTGTAATTCTCGCCGGATCTACACCAAACTGAGTCTGAAGAACTTTAGCTACAGAAGTCCCTCTTAATGCAGAAAGATCCCAGTTGTCTCTCGGAAGATTTGGAGAATTCAGCGGAGCATTATCCGTATTACCTTCAATTAATACTGAGTATTTATCGTAATCGTTGATTACTTTTGCTACTTTTCCTAACACTTCCTGAGCTGCAGGTAAGATATTGTAATCTCCGGTTTTGTATAACATTTTATCTGAAAGAGAGATCATTACAACTCCTTTCAATACTTTCACCTGTACATCCTCATCTGATACATTATCCAAAGATCTCTTCAGTTTATTAGACAGTGCAAGGTTCAGACTGTCGTTCTTAGCATTACTGGAGATCAATTGCTTGATATAGGAATTGGAAGCATTGATTTCCCCTACCAGTTTATCAATGTTTGCAGAACTTTTTCCAGTATTGGACAGACATGCATCAAGTGATGATTTTAAAGCATCATGCTGACTTTTCAATAAGTTGTTTTCCCCTGTCAATGCCGAGTTCTGAGATTTCAAATCCTGAATTTCTCTCTGTCTTTCTCCGATATTTTCAATACACTGCTTATAGTTTGTGCTCAAAGCATCATACTGCTTTTTGCTGACACAAGATGTCATCCCCAGCGCCATTGCAGAAACTGCTAAAATTTTTAAAATCTTCATAAATAATCATTTTTAGACTACTCAAAGTTAGGAAAATTCAATTGAATTATATCGGTTATCTTTGCATAAAAGAAATTCTCAACATCTATGTTGAATAAATTAACCTTTACAAATCAATTAAAAAATCTCGTTCACGAGCCGGGAAATCACACCTATCTTTTAGCAGTAAGCGGAGGGGCAGATTCTATGGTTCTGGCCTCTTTATTCAGGGATTTAGCGCTTGAAAATCAAGATCCGTTGTTTCAGTTTCAGGTTGCTCATATCAATTATAAACTTCGGGGAAATGATTCGGATCTGGACCAGAAAACAGTGCAGGATTTTTGTGAGAAAAATCATATAAAATTTCATCTGTATGAAGTTTCGGAAAAAGATCAGAAGCCTGACAATTCAATCCAGCTTTGGGCAAGAGAACTTCGGTACCGCTTTTTTAACAAAATCAGGAAAAAAGAAAAACTGGAATTTCTTGTTACAGCCCATCATCTTAATGATCAGCTGGAAACTTTCATCATCAATTTATCCAAAGCTTCGGGAATCAATGGATTGAGCGGAATCCCATCAAATGATAATGATATTCTGAGACCTTTTTTACAATTTTCCAAAAAAGATATTTATCAGTTTGCCGAGCAGCATACTATTGAATTCCGGGAAGACCTTTCCAATAAGAAGAATGATTATCTGAGGAATAAGATCAGAAATGAGATTGTACCGATGCTGATGGAAACCAACAACCACTTTCTGGAAAACTTCAGAAAGAGTTCTTTATATCTGAATCAAACCAAAGATTTTGTACAACAACAGATCCAGGAAATAGAAAATCGTCTCACGGTATTTAACCAAAACTATAAAATCCTATCAAAGGAAAAACTGGATAGTGAAAGTGATTTTGTAAAATTTGAAATTTTAAAGAAATACGGATTCAATCAGGAGGAAGAAATTCCGAAAATTTTTAAAGCCGAAAATAACAGTTCTTTTTTTTCAAAGGAATATCAGTTGATTGTTAACCGGGATGAGCTCATTTTTATTGATAAAAGCGAAAAAAAGGCAATTCCGGAAGAAATACTACTGATAGAACACTTTGATTTTTCCAAAAACCAGATGATCCTCGATCTTGTAGATCATATTGAAAGCATTTCCGGAATCAATAAAGAATTTGAATGGGATTTCGATGCCGAAAAGCTTCAGTTCCCTCTTCTTTTGAGAAAACAACAGGATGGGGATGAATTTTATCCAACAGCGTTTTCAGGGAAGAAGAAAGTTTCTAAATTTTTCAGGGACGAAAAATTATCTATTTTAGTAAGGCAAAAAATCTGGATCTTAACAGACCGTGAAAATTCCGTTTTGGGAATTATTCCTTTCAGACAGGATAGAAGATTTATAGCAACAAAAGACACAAAAAAAGTTCTGACGATTACATGAACAGAAGAGCAACAAACACTTTAGCAATTGAAGATTTCCAGAAAGACAACAACGTTGCCTTTGGTATTCTGTATCAAAAATATTTTGGCTACACCCGAAAATTTGTTCTTGCCAACAAAGGGAATCTGGAAGATGCAGAAGATGTTTTTCAGGATGCCTTGATTATTTTGTATGAGAAATTGTATGATGACGATTTCAAAGCCTACACCTGTCTTGCTAATTATGTAACCGGAATTTCTAAAAACCTTTGGCTGAAAAAGCTGCGCAACCGAAATTTTTTTGTGGAAATGCATGAAAGCTATTATTTTGAAAACAAAGAAGAAATCAACCAGGCTATAGAAAATGAAAGAGATTATTGGGATAAACTCAACGATTATATCAATAAAATCTCATCACACTGCCAAAACCTCATCCAGGATATTTTTATGAAGAACAAAAATATAGAAGAAATTCAGAAAAAATACAAGTATTCCAGCAAGCATAATGCCCAAAACCAAAAGCACAAATGTGTAGAGCAGATCCGTAAAATAAAAAAAGACGATAATAATTAAAACTGATTATCAATACTTTAAATAAAATTTAAAAAAAATCACCTTTTCATTGGGTGATTTTTTTTGTTTTGGGGAACTTCTTAATAAATACTTTATCTTATGTTCACAAAAATTATCTATACATTTTTATTTTTAGTCTCAATTTCATTTAATGCGCAAAGCACAAAAGGAATCAGCTTTCAGGCTAAAAATGTAGAAGAGGCCAAAATACTGGCAAAACAGCAAAATAAACTCATCTTTATTGATTTGTACACCACCTGGTGCGGTCCGTGCAAACTGATGAAAAAGAATACGTTTCCGAATCCAGAATTGGGAGAGTTTTTCAACAAAAACTTCATCAGCCTTTACATTGATGCCGAAAAAGAAGGAACAGAACTTGCCAAAAAATTCAAAATTGTGAATTATCCTTCCTTTCTTTTCTTAGATCACAACGGCGAATTGGTGCAGTATGAATATGGATATTACAATGCTGCACAATTTTTAAATGTAGGACAATCGGTCTTAGAAAAAAGAAATACAACAAAGAAAACCCACACATTAAGTGAAGTGAAAGGTAAAATAGTGGGCGAATCCATTCCTGATTTTACGGCAAAAGATCAATTTGAAAAAACATTTTCTTTGTCTCAGGGAAAAAAGAAAACCATTTTGGTTTTCATTCGCGGACAATGGTGCCCATACTGCAATAAGTATGTGGAAAGTCTTCAAAATATCGCACCTGAATTAGAATCCAAAAATGTAAGGCTGGTCATCATTTCCCCTGAAAAACCGGAATTTATAGAAAAAACTGTAAGCAAAACCAAAACCGCATATTCTGTTTTATATGATGAAAACTACAGAATCGCTGAACTTTTTGATGTGCTTTACACGCCTGAGAAAAAAACTCTTGACTTCTACGAAAAACATTTGGGAGACGATTTCAGGAAGAGCCGTTCTGATGAATCCGGAAGACTGCCTGTTTCTGCTACCTACATTTTAGATGAAAATCAGAAAATTGTCTGGAGGCATTTTAATCCCAACTACAAAGAGAGAGCTTCTTTAGAGGACATTTTAAAACAACTTTAATATGAAAAATATCATCATCATACTGTCTTTTTTGTTTTCATTTACAGCATTTTCACAAAAAACCGAACACCGGAATTTAGAAAATAAACTGGCAATTCAGGGATATGATCCTGTTTCTTACATTGAACAGAAAAAGGCCATAAAAGGAAAAAAGGAATTTGCGGTTAATGTAAACGGGGCAATTTATTACACCTCTTCGGAAAAAAACAGAGAGCTCCTGAAAAAAGATCCTGCCAGATACGAACCTGTTTATGGTGGTTGGTGCGCTTTTGCACTGGGAGATTATGGCGAAAAAGTAGAAATTAACCCTACAACTTTTAAAATAATTGACCATAAAACCCATTTATTCTACAATAAATTTTTCAACAATACGCTGAATTCCTGGAATAAAAATGAAACAACACTGAAAAAAAATGCAGACCAAAACTGGAAAAAACTGACAGAAAAATAAACAATTTATCTTAAAAAAACGCTATGAAAATATTTAAAACTTTATTAGGAACAGCGCTTTTACTGCTTCTGCAAAGCAATTACTTATCTGCTCAAGGATGCAGTGATGCCGGATTCTGTACAGTTAACAGCCTCCAGCCAAATAATAACGACAGTATAAAAGCGTATCACAATCAGATTAAAACCGGGATTTTCTTTGGAAAAGCAGACAATTCTATTTCTGTTTTTGGAAATTATATTGAATACAACAGACAAATCAACAAAAAATTGGGTGTGGATGCAAAACTTACTACTTTGGCACAAAATGGCAATGATGTTTCCACTTTTGGACTTTCTGATATTTTCCTGAATGCAAATTATCAGGCAAATAAAAACCTGAAATTTACTTTGGGTGCAAAAATTCCTTTGTCAGATGCAGGAAACTCCAGAGAAAATCTGCCTTTGCCAATGGATTATCAATCCAGCTTAGGAACGTTTGATTTAATTGTAGGCGTTGGCTACGAAATAAAAAAACTCCAGCTGGTTGCCGCTCTTCAGCAGCCTTTAACACAAAATGACAATCAGTTTTTGGCATCACAATACCCAGCAAGTTCAGCATTGAGAGGATTTTTATCTACCAACAAATTTAAAAGAAGCGGTGATATTTTGCTCAGGGTTTCTTATCCTTTAATGATTAATTCAAAAATAAGACTTACACCAAGTATCTTGCCGATTTATCACCTGAAAAACGATCGTTTTACTAACCAGAACAATGTAGAACAAGAGATTAACAATTCAGAAGGTCTTACATTAAACGGAAATGCTTATCTGGACTACGAGATCAACAGGAGAAACAGTATTCAGCTCAACGTAGGCGTTCCTTTTCTTGTAAGAAAATCCAGACCCGACGGATTGACAAGAAGTTTTATTGCTAATGTAGAATACAGAATAAAATTCTGATTCCTTTAATTGGAAACTTTACAACAAAAAACATCAGGAATTATGAAAACAATTATTATGGCATTCTTTACAGCCTTTATTTTGGCTTCCTGCATCAGGGAAAACACATCAACAGAAGATTTAATGGAAATGGTACCGGAAAATGCCATGCTAAAATATTCAGGAGATTTTATGCAGGGTCCTTACGGAAATAACGTGAACGGAAAAGCGGAAATCTATGAAAAAGACGGAATTCAGACCCTGGTTTTTAATAACAATTTCACCATAAGCAACGGGCCGGATCTGTATGTCTATGTAAGTAAAGAACAGCAACCTTCACAATTTATTTCTTTAGGAAAACTGAAATCTGTAAACGGTGGACAAATCTATACTTTTACTGGTTCAGTGAATTTTGACGACTATAAATACGCAGTCGTTCATTGCCAACAGTATAATCATTTATTTTCTTACGCTTTACTTCAGAAACCATAATCACATCATTATGAAAAACTATATCAATTGGGCATTACGGTTAATTCCCGCCATCATTCTACTCCAGACTCTATTTTTCAAATTTACTGCTCATCCTGATTCGGTTGCTATTTTTTCAAAACTACATGCAGAACCGTACGGAAGGATTTTTTCCGGAATTTTAGAACTTATTACAGCAATATTAATTCTGAATCCAAAAACCACTTTTTGGGGAGCCGTTTTAGGATTCTTCACAATGATAGGAGCTATAGCATCACACATTTTTATTTTAGGAATTGCAACCAATAATGATGGCGGAAAATTATTTTATCTTGCTCTCATCGTTTTTGTCTTTTGTGTGATTCTTTTACTTAAATTAAAAAAAAATAAAGTATGAACAGAGACGAGTCGGTTTATGCCATCTTACGCGAGATTCTTACCGGGCAACAAGAGCTTTTGCAAAAAATTTCTACTGAAATATATACTCATAAAATCCCATCTTTAGACGATTCTACCATTGGTGGTCATACGAGGCATATTATTGAGTTTCTTGAAATTTTACTGAACTCTTACCATATGAGTCAAATTAATTATGATGGAAGACAAAGAAATCTGGAATTAGAAGAAAACCCGGAAAAGGCAATGAAAGTAATTACTGAAATACTTTCTGCCATCGATCTGCCGAATAAAAATTTGACTTTGAAGCAAATTGCAGGAAATATTTCTGTAGAAATTCCCACCAATTTTTATCGGGAACTGCTGTACAACATAGAGCACTGCATTCATCATCAGGCATTGATAAAGGTAGCTTTTAAAGAGATTAAAATGAGTCATTTACTCCATAAAAATTTCGGAATTGCGCCTTCTACCATTCAATACAGAGAAACTCAAAATCTAACCTAAATGTGTACCGTAACCTATTTTCCACATAAAGACAAAATCGTACTGACCTCTAACAGGGACGAAAAGCCCAATCGTGCTGCCCAGAAAATCCATCAGGAAAAAGGTCTTTTTTATCCGAAAGATACCGCCAAAAACGGAACCTGGTTTGTGGTTTCAGAAAGCGGAAATGCTATCGTTTTACTAAACGGCGCTTTTGAAAATCATCAAAGAGAAACAGAATACAGGAAAAGCAGAGGCCTCATTGTTCTAGATTTAATAGCACAAGAAAATATAACCAGTGCCTTACAACTGATTCAGTTGTTAAATATTGAACCTTTTACACTGGTTATTGTACAGAAAAATCAATTGGCAGAATTTCGTTGGGACGGCTCGGAAAAACATTTTAAATGGTTAAACATTAACCGTCCTTATATTTGGTCTTCCGCTACTTTGTATGATGAAACTGCAAGAGAAGAAAGAAAACAGATTTTTCAGGAATTTCTGCGGAAAGAAACAATTTCAGAAGAAACAATCTGGAGTTTTCATCATCAGAAAACCAATGATCTGGAAAACGGAATTACCATAAAAAGGCAAAATACGATACAAACCATCAGTACGACACAGGTTGTAATTTCCGAAGAAATTACAATGAAGCATTATGACCGGCTCAACCCACTTTCAAAACCTGAAAAAATTCTCCTTAAAAATGAAACTCAAACATCAACTTCATAAAATTGTACATTGGGAATACTGGTCCACATTTTCCATTTATCTGCCGCTTTTTCCAGTATGGCTTTACTGTGCATGGAAAGCAAGAACGCTCTTGTTCTTCCATGGGGCTAATCCTTCTATAAAATATGGAGGTATGGCTATGGAAAGCAAAAAAGAAATCTATGATTTGATTCCCAAAGATTGGATTCCGAAAACTATTTTAGTATCTTCAGAGATCTCATTTCAGGAAATTATATCTGAGTTACAATTAAAAAAAATAGAATTTCCCATTATTGTAAAGCCCAATATTGGTTTGAAAGGTTTAGGGGTTACACAGCTTGAAGATTTAAATGAATTAAATAATTATCAAAAAAACAATAATTATGATTTTTTGATTCAGGAAAAAATAAATTATCAAAATGAGGTTGGCATTTTTTATCACAGATTTCCTAACGAGAGCAAAGGAAAAATTACAGGAATGGTGAAAAAAGAATTTCTTTCTGTAAAAGGAAATGGCAAAAATACCTTGAGAGAACTGGTGATGGGAAACCCCAGAAGTGCCTTTCAGATCAAAGCCATAGAACAAAAAATGGGCAGCGAGATGCAGAAAATTCTTCCCGAAAATGAAGAGATTATGCTGATTCCGTTCGGAAGCCACACCAGAGGAGCCAAATTTATTGATATTTCAACCGAGGTTACGGAAAAGTTAGAGAAAAAAATAAATGAAATCTGCACCAAAGTGAATGGTTTTTATTTCGGAAGATTAGATGTAATGTATGAAAATCCAATTTTTTTGCAGGAAGGGGAAAATTTTAAAATCATAGAAATAAATGGTGCTAAAAGTGAGCCTACGCATATGTACGACCCGAAGCACTCTTTATTTTTTGCATGGAAAGAAATTGCAAGACATTGGAAAATAATGGCAGAAATCAGCAGAAAAAATCATGAAACAGGTTTCCCTCACTTAGATGTAATAGAAGGGCTTATGGCTCTAAAAAACAATTTGAAAATAGAAAAAAAGCTGAGAAAAGTTTCACTAATTGATTAATCTATAAAAAACAATTACTTTTGTATAACAGTATTTACCTAAAATAAAAATATGAGACTCTCTTCGATTCATAAACTTTCGTTTCTCTTTTTCTTTTTTATTACTCTTAGTTTTTCTGCACAGATCAAGAATCCTGTAAAGTTTAAATTCACCATCAACGATCTGGGAAACAATCAATACGAAGCGGTATTGAATGCTACCATGGAAAGCGGATGGCATATTTACTCTAAAGATTTACCGGAAGATACCGGAATTCCGACAGAATATAAAGTTACAGGAAAGAATATTGAATTGATCGGAAAATTTTCCGAAGTGGGTAAAAAACATGAAGAATTTTCCGAAGCATTTGGAGGTACCATTGTTTTCTACTCCAATTCGGCTGGATTTAAGCAGAAATTTAAATTAAAAGATCCTACCAAGCCTGCAGATGTCACTTCTGAGATTACCTATCAGACTTGTGATGACAGAGTCTGTCTTGCTCCCAACACATTAGAATTCAATCAAAAAGTTACCCCAAAAGGGGCAACGGAAGTGGTTTCAACCGAGGAAACAGCAGCCCCTGTAAAAGATTCTGTGAAAGTTTCCGAGACCGTTACTGAAAATCCTGCAAAAACAGAAGCTACGATTACAGAGACATCAAAACTGGATCCAAAGCAGCTGAAAATTGCAACCATCGATTTCAAAAAACCATTAACAGATTGTGGGACTGCTTCTACTAAAGTGGATGAAAATTACTGGACGTATTTATTCTTAGGATTTATCGGAGGATTAATTGCTTTGCTTACGCCATGCGTTTTCCCGATGATTCCACTAACGGTTTCTTTCTTTACCAAAGGAAATAAAAACAAAGCAAAAGGAAAAAGAGATGCGCTGATCTATGGGTTTTTCATTCTTCTGATCTTTGTTTTACTAAGTATTCCTTTCCACATTATTGATGGTATTGCCGGAAATATCTTCAACGAAATTTCTACAAGCGTATGGCTGAACATTGCGTTCTTTATCATATTCATCTTCTTTGCCGGAAGTTTCTTCGGGTATTATGATATCACACTGCCAAGTTCAATTGCCAACAAATCTTCGAAGGCAGAAGAGGCAGGAGGAATTATCGGTATTTTCTTCATGGCATTAACGCTGGTGATTGTTTCTTTCTCATGTACAGGACCTATTTTAGGAAGTTTATTAGGAAGCGCTGTCACAGGTTCATCCAATGTTCCTATGCTGCTGACCTTTGCTTTGGCAGGATTCGGGCTGGCATGGGCGATTATTTTTGGATTGCTGGCGTTATTCCCGCAGGCATTACAAAGTCTTCCGAAATCCGGAGGATGGATGAATACGGTAAAAGTTGTTTTAGGATTTGTAGAATTGGCTTTGGCTTTAAAATTCTTGTCTAAAGCAGATCTTGTCTCCAAAACATTTTTCTTAAAAAGAGAGCTTTTTATTGCCATCTGGATCATTATTGCATTAGGGTTAGCATTATATTTACTAGGATTCATCAGATTCCCGCATGATGATAAAAAACCTAAAATTTCTGTCACAAGAAAGATATTAGGGGTATTGGGTATTGGTTTTGTGATTTACCTTATTCAAGGTTTAATTCCGTCTGAGCGTCCTAAACTTCAGTTATTAAGCGGAATTTTGCCTCCACTGAATGTAAGTTATTTCCATGATGAAAAAGACGGAATTTTAGGAATGCATCCGGAACACGACTTCTTCAAAGCAATAGAACTGGCTAAAAAAGAAGACAAGCCAATCCTGATCGACTTTACAGGATACGGATGTGAAAACTGTAGAAAAATGGAGGAATTTGTATGGAGCGAACCGGACATCTTGCCAATCCTACAGAATGATGTTGTATTAGCATCTCTGTATGTGGATGACAAAGAAGAGCTTCCTGAAGATCAAAAAACAAAAATCGATCTTGGAGACGGTCAGATCAAAAAGGTAAAAACAATTGGGGACAGATGGAGTTTATTCCAGCAGGTTAACTTTAACAATAACTCTCAGCCTCACTATGTTTTAATAACTCCGGACGGAAAAGTAATCAATACACCTGTTTCAGGATATATGCCTAAAGAGGACTTCAAAAAATTCCTTGAATGCGGAGTGAATTTCTATAAAAAGAATAAATAAATTATTCACATATCATTTAAAACTCGCACTTTATCGTGTGAGTTTTTTTATTGGATCTTGAGCTTATTCCATACATATTTACTATATGTCCCGCAGATAAAAAAACTTAAAAAAACACCACCATGATTAACCGATTATAAAAAATGTATTAAAAGAAACAGAAATGTTTAAAATAAATTACAAAACTATCAATAGATTCATGAATTTATAGATTTATCAATAATCAAGGCATATGTTTTGTATGAATTCTTTAAAAAAATTATAGTCTAACATTCAAAAATTTTAATCATGGCAGAAGTAATTGCACAAGAGAAACAGGGCAGCAAACAAAAGAAAAAAATGATCCGGGTAGACATGACTCCTATGGTAGATCTGGGATTCTTATTGATCACTTTCTTTATGTTCACAACTAATTTTACAAAACCTAACGTAATGGATTTAGGGTTACCAGCAAAAGATCCAAATCCTCATCCTACGGATATTCCCGTAATTGGGGATCAAAACCAGATTACATTTATCCTTGGGAAAGACAACCGGGTATTTTATCATCAGAGTAATCAGAAAGATCTGAATACAGAAAACCTTAAGGAAACCGATTTCAGTGGAATCAAAATTTCAAAGATTATTGCCGATGCCTATAAGAAAGCTCCGGCTCCTAACAAATTCACAGTTATTGTAAAGCCGACAGATGAAGCCAGTTACAAAAATTTTGTAGATATGCTGGACAACCTTGCTATTTCTAAAAAGGAAAGATATGGGGTAACAGACATTAAGCCCTGGGAAACAAAGATTTACAAGGAATTAGTTCAATAAAAGACAAGGGCATTTTTTTAAATGCTCTTTTTTTGATTAAATTTGAAAGGAGAAACGGATCGGCAGCATCTCACCTGCTGTATTATTTTTAACCTTCTAAATTTTGGAATCATGCTGAACTTTGAAAGAAAAGGAAACGGAAAAGAAACTTTGGTACTTCTTCACGGGTTTATGGAAAATCTATCCATCTGGAGTGATATGGAATCTCATCTTTCCAAAGATTTTTCATTACTCAAAATTGATCTTCCCGGACACGGTCAGTCTGAAATTTTAGCTGAAGTTCATACCATGGAATTAATGGCTGAAGAAGTAAAAAAAGTTCTGGATCATCAGCATGTAGAAAAAGTGCATCTTCTGGGGCATTCTATGGGAGGATATACGTCACTTGCTTTTGCAGAAAAATATCCCGGCTCTTTAAAAAGTCTCACTTTATTTTTCTCTACTTACTTTGCGGATGATGAAGAGAAAAAGCAGCAGCGTATTAAAAGCTATAGAATCATTAAAGATGCATTTGCCCATTATGCAAGAGCCGGAGTTCCTAATTTATTTAATCCCAATGAAAGAGATATTCTGGAAGGGAAAATTGAAATTGCTCTTGAAACCGCCCTTTCCACCAACAATATGGGAGCACTTGCCTGTGTAAAAGGCATGGTGGAAAGAACCGACAAAAAACATGTACTGGAAAATCTGGAAGCTAAAATATTAGTACTGGCAGGCAAGCACGACAATGCCGTAAAAACAGATATGATGATCAAACATCTTCCGGACAGAACAAATATCAAGTCTTACATTCTGGACTGCGGACATAACGGACATTGGGAAAAACCCGGTATCTGTGCAGAAATCATCAACACAGAACTTCTTCACAATCTTCCAAAAAAACTGGTTTTATAAAACAGGTTACCTGACAAATTAAACCGTGCATAACAAAAAATCCTGTATATTAGTAGAGGATAATTTTGGTAATGGCTTTATTTTCATTCAAAAAAAAGAAACCACCGGCACCACCGGTTATCGGGCTTACACTTTCAGGCGGAGGAATGCGTGGGATTGCTCACATTGCTGTTCTGAAAGCCCTGGAAGAATATCATCTGAAACCGCACATAATCTCAGGAACAAGTGCAGGCTCTATCATTGGCGCTTTTTATTCTTTTGGAAAAACGCCGGACGAAATGATGGAAATTGTAAAACAGACTTCTTTTTTCTCCAGATCATCCTTAAAATTGTCAAAAAACGGAATTTTCAGCTCTAATTTTATTTTAAAACTGTTCAAAGATTATTTTCCGGAAGACAATTTCAGCATTTTAAAAATTCCTATGTATGTAGCTGCAACAGAAATGACTCATGGCATCGTAGATTTCTTTTCTGAAGGAGAACTTTTTGGGCCATTACTGGCATCTTCCAGTGTCCCATTCATTCTTCCTCCGGTAAGAATTGGAGAGAAAATTTATGTGGATGGCGGCGTTCTTGATAATCTTCCTATTGAACCTATCCTGGATAAATGTAATTTCCTGATTGCTTCTCATGTTAATTCCATCAGCTATGATGAATTAAACAAAATGAGCCTGATGAAGGAATTTGACAGAATCCTTCACTTAGCCATTGCAAAGTCTGTGTATTCTAAAGCGAAATACTGTAATATATTTTTAGATCCTCCCAAAATGACGAAATACAGTCTTTTCAACAAAAGATATATGGATGAAATATTTCAACAGGTTTACGATTATACCTGCCAGGAATTGGAAGAAAAAGGATTCCGGAAAAAGATGTAGGAGTTTTGAGATAAAAAGGATTTAAAACCTATTTACCTTCTCACAATTTATTCTTTTTGCGCTTCTATAAGGCATCTTCTTTTACCTTTTCTTTAAAGTTTACTATTGTTCCGGCTAAAGAATCTAAAGATTTTCCTCCGGCTGCATTAATGTGTCCGCCGCCGTTGAAATATTTTCTTGAGAATTGGTTCACATCCACATCATCCTTACTTCTGAAAGAAATTTTAACGAAATCTTCGTACAAATCTTCCATAAAGAATGCAGACATTTTTACACCGGCAATACTCAAACCATAATTTACAAAGCCTTCTGTATCTCCTTTCTGGAAACCAAATTCTTTCAGTTCATTTCTTGTCAGGCTTAAAATGGCTACTGTTCCGTCATTCACCACTTCTATTCTTCCCAGAACCAAAGCCAGTAAATGCAGTCGGGAAACCGTATTGGTATCCCATGTATTGGAAGTAATCATAGCAGGATCTGCGCCGTGTTCAATAAGATTAGCAATAATTCTGTGCGTAGTAGCACTGGTGGAACGAAAACGGAATCCTCCTGTATCTGTCATTATTCCGGTATAAAGACATTCTGCCATATCCTGGTTCACCAGTTTTTCATCATTCATTGCTTCAATAAAATGATAAATCATCTGTGAAGTGGCAGGAATTACTGTATCGGAATAAACAAAATCAAATTGTTCCGGCTGCTGGTGATGATCAATAAGGATTTTCTTTCCGGGAGCTTTTATTAGCCAGTCTCCCAACAATCCGATTCTTGACGGAGAATTAAAATCCAGGCAGAAAATAACATCTGCTCCGGCAATCATATCCGCAGCAAGCTTTCTTTTATATTCTGCAATAATAACTTTTTTAGATTCCGGCATCCATTTCAGAAATTTCGGAAAATCATTAGGTACGATAACCTCTGCATGAATTCCTTTGGCTTTCAGATAATGTTTCAATCCTAAACTTGAACCAATAGCATCTCCATCCGGATTATAATGGGTAAGAATCACTATTCTGCTCTCCTGGGTAAGTAATGTATTGATATCTGAAAGTTCTGTTGGTGTAAACATCCGGTGTTTATTTTTCGTTAAAATTAAAGTTTTCAAAGATAGAGCTTTTATATAAATCATTTAAATATTATTTTTGCACCGGAAAACGGTTTTCCCGTGAGGGTTTGTAAATACCCAACCGAAAAACAATAAATTTTATTTTAAAAAAAGATAATTAAAGTTTGTAACTTATAAAAATTTATATATCTTTGCAACCTGAAAATTAATAGATTAATTACGATTTAAACATATAGTAATGAGTAAAAGAACATTCCAGCCATCAGAAAGAAAGAGAAGAAACAAACATGGTTTCAGAGAAAGAATGTCTACGCCAAATGGAAGAAGAGTTTTGGCTGCGAGAAGAGCTAAAGGCAGAAAGAGATTAACTGTAAGTGCTGCACGCGCTAAGAGATAATTTCTAATTATCATATACAAAACATGCTTGAGAAGTTCCTTTTCAGGCATTTTTTGTTGTTAAAATTTACTAAAATTTAGGCTGAATCAACATCTTTTTTCTATTTTTAAAAGTTGAAATATTTTTACAAGAAACAGCCTTTAAAATTAAATTATGCCACATACCAATATCTCCGGAGACAATATTATAAGTTTACAACACGCAAAGATTGCGCAAAAAAACTTCACTGTTCTTTCTGATGTAAATCTTAACATTAAAAAAGGGAGATTCTGCTACCTTATCGGAAAAACAGGTTCCGGAAAAAGTTCCCTTCTGAAAACGCTTTACGGACACATTCCGTTGGCATCAGGACACGGAGCTGTTGTTGGATTTGATCTGGCAAAACTAAAGCCGTCCGATATCCCAAACTTAAGAAGAAAACTAGGAATTGTATTTCAGGATTTCCAGCTGCTTTCAGACAGAACGGTTGAAAAAAACCTGAAGTTTGTTCTTGAAGCAACAGGATGGAATGACAAAGTAAAAATGGAAGATCGCATCAACGAGGTTTTAGGAAGCGTGAACATGAAAAGTAAGAAGCACAAAATGCCTCATGAGCTTTCTGGAGGAGAACAGCAGCGTATTGCCATCGCAAGAGCTCTTCTTAACCACCCGGATCTTATCTTAGCGGATGAGCCGACAGGAAACCTTGATCCTGAAACTTCCAATGAAATTATGACGCTATTAAAGCAGGTTGCCCTTGAAAATGGTGCTGCAGTAGTAATGGCAACCCATGATTATCACATGATTCAGAACTTCCCGGGTGAAGCGATCAGATGTGAGGACGGAAAAGTTTCAGTATTGGATACTTCAGAATTATTTGAATAATAATTATTCTCAACCGCCTTACTTAAAGACATGAAACTCCTTCGTGAGTTCAAGATATTGGTCCGAGTATTGTCTCGGACTTTTTTCTATGATAAAATCAGATTCCCTGATTTCTTTTTCATGTGACGAAAACTCAAGAATCAATCTTTTTGCCTTTGCATTTTCAATTCCCCTGATATTAATTTTTCTGTTCAGATGCAGACTGTTTTCTTTACCTACTGAAACAAAAACCTCTCCTGCTTCCACCGGTATGATTACAGAAAAGATTCCGTTTTCAGACAATAATTCTGCCGCATTACTGATTAGCTGTCTAAAGTTGAGCTCTACAGTCTGACGTGCAATCTTATCTTTTTCAGATCCTGATTCTTCAAAATACGGAGGATTGGACACAATAAGATCAAACCGGTCTTTCGTTTCAAAAGTTTTAAAATCCTGATGAGCGTTTTTCAACCTGGCATGAAAAGGAGAATTTTCAAAATTGAGTTGGGTAAGTTTTACTGCTTCTTCATTAATATCCAATCCTAAAAAGTATGCCTGTGAATTTCTTTGTGCCAGCATAAGAGAAATTAATCCGGTTCCTGTTCCCACTTCCAAAACATTGGAAGCATTTTCAATGTCAGCCAAAGCTCCAAGCAGAACTCCGTCTGTTCCTACACGGAAAACGTCTTTAGACTGCTGAATTTCAAATTGTTTAAATGTAAAGGCTTTCACTATAAATTGGTAGGTAGTGTAATAATGAATGTAGACCCCTTCCCTACTTCTGATTTCACAGAGATCTCACCTTTATAATCCTCGATCATTTTTCTCACCATAGACAAACCAAGCCCCATCCCACTGCTTTTAGATGTAAAATTCGGTTCGAAAATTCTTTCGTACATATTTTCAGGAATCCCGATTCCGTTATCCTGAACAGAGATAATCACTCTTCTCTGGTGCTGTTCCACATCTACATTGATGATCAGTTTTCTCTGGTCACTTTCTGCCTGTTTTGCATTGGTAACAAGGTTTGTGATAATTCTGGAAAGATAAATCCTGTCCATATTAATCATAATATTCGTCTTGTTGGCATGCATGAAAATACTGTCATCATTGAATACACGGAGAATATCTTCAACTTCAGTATTCAGATTGATCACTTCATTATTTTTTTCAGGAAGTTTGGCAAATTCTGAGAATGCGGAAGCTACTGTAGCAATAAGATCAATCTGATCCACAATAGTTTTACTCATTTGCTTTACTCTTTCTCTGATATTCGGATCTTCAGGATCAAATTTTCTTTCAAAATTCTGAATGGTCAGCTTCATTGGCGTCAATGGATTTTTCACCTCATGCGCCACCTGTTTGGCCATTTCTCTCCAAGCTTCTTCCGATGCTTTGAATCTAAGTCTTTCTTTCTGGTCCTGAATCTGTAAAATCATCCTGTTATAAGCCCTGGCCAAAGCATTAAGCTCATCATTCTTATAATATCTGATAGGACGCATTTCGTTTTCAAACAAGGTAATACGGGTAATCATATCAGAAAACTTGGTGATGGTTTTTGCAAGACTGTTAGACGTCACCCAACTGATCCAGATACTGAAAAGAATAAGGAATATATCGACTAAAAGAATATATTTTACATATTGATGAAGAACCTCAAGATAAGCAGATTCATTATGGTATAAAGGGATATAAACAATTCCGATGGGTTCAAGCTCATTGTTTTTAAGCAAAAGGTAGGAAGAGGTAAGTTTAGCATCCTTAGCAGCATCATAATTGACCATATCTACTCTTGCATCAGTAGAGAGGATCTTATTAACGATTTCCAGAGGAATTGTTTTCTGCTCCACCAATCCTTCATCTTTGTTGGAAAGCAAATAGTTTCCTTTCAGATCATAAATAAAAATGTCATGCTGGTTGATATCCGCTATTTCAAAGATTTTATTCCCCAAAACCTCCGGAAGATCTTTTGTTTCTATAAGTTTCTGGCTTACGGCATAGTCCAGATATCGCATTACAGCATTGGTTTTATCCTGCATATCGATATTACTCTGCTGTAAAGAATGATTTCTCAATACAAAGTAAGGAACAAGTGATGTAGCAACCACGCTTAAAAAACATACCAGCAGGAAACCGAAAAACACACGATTCCTTAAACTATATCCTTTATACTTATTTATTGACATTCTACTTTTTAATTAACCTAGCAATATACTTACCAATGATATCAAATTCCAGGTTTACTTTATCACCAATTTTCAAATGTTTCATATTCGTAAATTCCCAGGTATAAGGAATAATAGCTACGGAAAACTGATTATCTTCACTTTTAGCAACAGTAAGACTGATTCCGTTTACCGTAATAGAACCCTGAGGTACCGTTACAAAAGTTCCGTCATTTTCATATTTCATGGTAATAAAATAGCTTCCGTCTTTATTTTCGATACTCACCACTTCACCGGTTTTATCAACATGTCCCTGAACAATATGGCCATCCAGTCTTCCATCCATCTTCATGCATCTCTCAAGATTTACAACAGTTCCCAGTTCCCATTTTCCAAGGTTCGTTTTTTCCAATGTTTCATTGATCGCTGTAACTACATAATGATTGTCTTTTATCTCAACAACGGTAAGGCAGCAGCCGTTGTGCGCAAGACTCTGATCAATTTTCAGTTCGTTTGTAAAAGGGCATGTGAGGGTAAAATCTATATTGCTTCCTTTTTCTTCAATCTTCTCAATAACACCAACTGCTTCAATAATTCCTGTGAACATATTATTTTTTGCTAAATTTGTAAATTATAATCTTCAAAGATAATCAAAATGAGCCCAAAAAACCATAAAGTACGAGTAGGAATTTCAATCGGTGATTTCAACGGCATCGGTCCGGAGATCATCATGAAGTCTCTGAAAGACAAAACTATTACAGATTTTTTCACGCCTGTAATTTTTGGCTCGGGAAAATTATTCACTTATCAGAAAAATATTTTTAAGCTGAATCTTAATTTCAACTACGTTAACGAAGCTTCACAGGCTCAGGCAGGGAAACTTAATATGGTTAACCTTACCAAAGAAAATGTGAATGTAGAATTAGGAGTTCCTACTGAAGAATCCACCAAAATGGCGATTGATTCTTTAGAAGCAGCTACTGAAGCTTTGATGAAAGGAGATATTGACGTATTGGTAACCGCTCCCATCAACAAGGATGAAATGGTAAAAATGGGCTTTAAGCATGCCGGACATACAGGGTATTTTGAAGAGAAATTCAATAAAAAGGGACTGATGTTCCTTGTCACTGAAGAGCTTAAAGTAGCCGTTTCCACGCATCATATTCCTATTGCTCAGATAGCAGAAAATATTTCCAAAGAAAAGATAAAGAAACAGATCAGAGTATTAAATCAAACGTTAATAGAGGATTTCTGCATTCAAAAACCTAAAATTGCCGTATTAGGATTAAATCCTCACGCAGGAGACGGCGGCGTCATTGGTCATGAAGAAATTGAAATCATCAGCCCGGCCATCAAAGAACTTTCTGACAACGGAATACTGGCATTCGGCCCTTTCCCTGCAGACAGTTTTTTCCAGCCGATTAAATACAAAAATTTCGATGCTGTGTTAGCAATGTATCACGATCAGGGGCTGGCTCCTTTTAAAACATTAGCCTATGAAGAAGGAGTAAATTATACTGCCGGACTTCCTTTTATCAGAACATCTCCGGATCATGGAGTTGCCTACGATATTGCAGGAAAAAATGTGGCCGATGAGCAGAGTTTTACAGAAGCTATCTTCACAGCGATCAAGGTCTTCAAAAACAGAAGTGAATACACCGAACTGATGAACAACCGCCTTCAGCCTAGAAAAATGGCTGTAGACAACGGAATAGATGAAGATCTACCGGAGGAAACTGAAGCATAAATCTTTAAAACAAATTTTAAATTAATTTGTTTCAGATTTTATTTGTTATTATAAAAAAAATGCATATTTTTGCACACTCATTTTATGGACAAGTTAAGAAACTATGACGTAAGCTTTTCCGGACTTAAAAACGGAAGACACGAGTTCAAGTTTGAGATAGATAAAACGTTCTTTCAATTATTTGACACTGAGCAGGAATTTACAAATCCTAGAATAGAAGTGAATGTATCACTTGATAAACACACTACTTTTTTAGAATTTGAGATTAAGATTAATGGATGGGTTGAATTGGTTTGTGACATCACAAATGAAAATTTCGACTATCCTATTGAGAATGAAATCAAAATTTTGGTGAATTTCGGGGAAGAATATGATGACAGCAATGAAGATGTCATTACCATTCCTACCGCAGAGCATGCTTTCAATGTAGCACATTTGATTTATGAAAATGTAATGCTTTCTATCCCGATGAAAAAGATTTCACCCAATGTAAGTAATGATGATCTTAAAATTCTTGACCAGTTCAGTCCAAAAGATATTGACGTAACTGAAGAAGAACATGAAAGTGACCCTAGATGGGATGCTTTAAGAAAATTAAAAGACAATAATTAAATAGAATAATTTAAATATGATGAGATGATGAATCTCATCGCTCATCAATTAAAAAAGTTATTAGAAAATGGCACATCCAAAGAGAAGACAGTCGTCTACAAGAAGAGATAAGAGAAGAACTCACTACAAAGCTGTAGTTCCTCAATTAGCTAAAGATGCAACAACAGGAGAGCTTCACCTATACCACAGAGCTCACTGGCATGAAGGAAAATTGTACTACAGAGGTAAAGTAGTATTGGAAAAAGAAGTAGCTGCTACTGAAGAAAACTAAGAGTCGCTTTTCGCTGAAAAAGCCTCATTTTAATACAAAAACCGCCCAATTTTGATAAAATTTGGCGGTTTTTTGTTGTTTTTTACGTTTTTTTGGTATCTTTGGCATCAAATCAAATATCAAATTTATGGACATTAAAGACATACAAAATCTTATCAAGTTTGTATCTAAGGCTGAAGTATCAGAAGTGAAGTACAAAACTAAAGATTTCGAAATCACTATTAAAACTCCATTAGCTGGAAGCGATGCTGTTTATGCACAACCTGCAGTATACCACACTGCACCTCAAGCAGTAGCTGCTCCTGCACCTGCTGCAACTCCTGCTGCTGCACCTGCTGCTGAAAAAGCTGAAGCGGCATCTGATGACAGCAAATATGTAACGATTAAGTCTCCAATGATCGGTACTTTCTATAGAAAGCCATCTCCTGATAAAGACGTATTTGTAAATGTAGGTGACGAAGTTTCTGTTGGTAAAGTAGTTTGCGTTATTGAAGCAATGAAACTTTTCAATCAGATTGAATCTGAAATCAGCGGAAAAATCGTTAAGATTTTAGTTGATGACGCTACTCCTGTAGAATACGACCAACCTTTATTCTTAGTAGACCCATCTTAATTAAAATATTGATTAATGATGATTGATAATTGATGATAAAGTCAATTTCAAATTTCAAATTTTCAAATTTCAAATCGTATTAAGATGTTCAAAAAAATATTAATAGCCAATCGTGGCGAAATTGCAATGCGTATTTTACGTACTTGTAAAGAAATGGGGATCAAAACCGTTGCAGTATACTCTACTGCTGATAAAGACAGTCTTCACGTAAGATTTGCTGACGAAGCGGTATGCATTGGCCCTGCTATGAGTAAAGACTCATATCTTAAAATCCCTAACATTATTGCTGCTGCGGAAATTACCAATGCGGACGCTATTCACCCAGGTTACGGATTTTTATCTGAAAATGCTAACTTCTCAAGAATCTGTCAGAAGAACGGTATCAAATTTATTGGTGCATCCCCTGAGCAGATTGAAAAAATGGGAGATAAAGCAAACGCTAAGGCTACCATGAAAGCAGCAGGTGTACCATGTGTACCAGGTTCTGACGGGTTGATCGAATCTTACGAACACGCTGTAAAAGTAGCTGAAGAAACAGGTTACCCTGTAATGATCAAAGCTACTGCTGGTGGTGGAGGTAAAGGGATGAGAGCTGTTTGGAAAGCTGAAGACCTTAAAGATCACTGGGAATCTGCCATTCAGGAAGCTGTAGCGGCCTTTGGAAACGGAGGTATGTACATGGAAAAACTGATTGAAGAGCCTAGACACATCGAAATTCAGGTTGCGGGTGACCAATTCGGTAAAGCTTGCCACCTTTCTGAAAGAGACTGTTCTGTACAGAGAAGAAATCAGAAATTAACGGAAGAAACACCTTCTCCGTTTATGACTGACGAACTTCGTGAGAAAATGGGTGACGCTGCTGTAAAGGCTGCAGAATTCATCGGATATGAAGGAGTGGGAACTATTGAATTTCTTGTAGACAAACACAGAAATTTCTATTTCATGGAAATGAATACAAGAATCCAGGTAGAACATCCTATTACTGAGCAGGTAATTGATTATGACCTGATCAGAGAACAAATTCTTCTTGCGGCCGGAACTCCTATTTCAGGAATCAACTACTACCCTAAATTACACTCCATCGAGTGTAGAATCAACGCAGAAGATCCTTATGCAGACTTCAGACCGTCTCCGGGAAAAATTACAGGATTAAATATCCCTGGCGGACACGGAATCAGAGTAGATACTCACGTATATTCCGGATATACAATCCCTTCTAATTACGACTCTATGATTGCTAAGCTTATCACTACTGCTCAAACGCGTGAGGAAGCAATTGCAAAAATGAGACGTGCGCTTGAAGAATTCTATATTGAAGGAGTAAAAACAACGATTCCTTTCCACAGACAACTGATGGATAATGAAGATTACCTTTCAGGAAACTACACTACAAAATTCATGGAGGATTTTGTAATGGATAGAAAATATGATAATCACTAAGATTATTTTTTAATAAAAATGAAACTGCCTCAAAAAGAGGCAGTTTTTATTTTAACCTGTAAATTTTAAATTTTTAATGCAAAGCACGAAGCAGTTCTAACCGTGTTTTATTGCCGAGGAATGAATAAAAATTAATAAACAAACTGAAAATAAAATTTCACCCTTATAAAGATATATTACCTATAACAGTCTGTCAACAGGGAAAATATTTTCTAATCCTCCATTATTCCACCCTAAAATCTACTTCAATTTTCCCCTCAAACGTCACTTGGTAATTGTTTATACATATCATTAATATTGTGTAAATTTGTAAAAAACAACAATATGTCAACAGCAGAACAAACAAAAAACTCACAGTATTTTATTGACCTTGAAGACAAACATGGAGCGCATAACTATCATCCGCTTCCAGTGGTTCTGGACCGCGGAGAAGGTGTCTTCGTTTGGGACGTGGAAGGTAAAAAGTACTATGATTTTCTTTCAGCATATTCTGCTGTGAACCAAGGACATTCTCATCCTAAAATTGTAGGCGCTTTAGTGGAGCAGGCCCAAAAGCTGGCTTTAACTTCAAGAGCTTTCTACAACTCTAAATTAGGAGAGTACGAACAGAAAATAACGACTCTTTTCGGGTTTGACAAGGTTTTACCAATGAACTCCGGAGCAGAAGCTGTGGAAACTGCCGTAAAATTAGCCAGAAAGTGGAGTTATGAAGTAAAAGGAATTGCAGAAAATGCAGCGAAAATTATCGTTTGTGAAAACAATTTCCACGGAAGAACAACCACTATTGTTTCTTTCTCTAATGATCCTGATGCCAACCAGAACTACGGACCTTTTACACCAGGATTTATCAAAATTCCTTATAATGATATCGCAGCATTAGAAGAAGTTCTAAACAGAGAAGCTGGAAATATTGCAGCATTCCTTGTAGAGCCTATTCAGGGAGAAGCCGGAGTGTATGTTCCGGATGAAAACTTCCTTAAAAACGCTTCTGAACTATGTAAAAAATACAATGTTCTTTTCATTGCTGACGAAGTTCAGACGGGTATCGCAAGAACAGGAAGATTGATTGCCTGCCACCATGAAAATGTACAACCGGATATCCTGATCTTAGGAAAGGCACTTTCCGGAGGTATGTATCCTGTATCTGCTGTTTTAGCGAACGACAACATCATGAATGTTATTAAACCGGGACAGCATGGCTCCACGTTCGGAGGAAACCCTATCGCTTGTGCCGTAGCAGTAGCAGCATTGGATGTAGTAGCTGACGAAAAACTATCTGAAAGAGCAGAAGAACTAGGGAAACTTTTCAGAGCTGAAATTAACAAGCTTATTGAAAAAACAGATCTTATTACCAAAGTAAGAGGAAAAGGTCTTCTAAACGCTATTCTGATCAATGATACGCCTGAAAGTTCTACCGCATGGAATCTTTGCTTACAATTAAAGGAAAATGGACTTCTGGCAAAACCTACCCATGGCAATATCATCAGATTAGCTCCACCATTGGTCATTACTGAAGAACAACTGCTGGACTGCGTGAAGATTATCGAAAGGACTATTCTTGAGTATAAATAAACGGATATTCATCGGTTATTTCAACACGATCAATATTTTAACTGTTGATTCCGGAAAATATTAATGGGTATGGCAGTCAACAGTCATACCTTTAATGTATCATCAATACGTGTATTACACCATCAGAGGTTACTTTAAAAACATAAAAAAATCATATTTTTTCACTTTTTAAAAATTTAGGAATTGTATTTGCTATATACATCCGGCTACAATAAAGTGTATTCTTCAAAGGTGGTATTTTTCGGAATCTGCATAATAGAGATAAATGACAAAGATTCGTCTATAAAATTCAAATTTAAACTTATCTTTGAAAGATTAAAACTATTTAGAATGACCTTAGGAGAGATAATACATATTTCCTTATCAAACAAATCGTTGTGATGAATATAAGTGGTTTGATCATAACATATAATGAAGAAAAAAATATACAGGATATCCTTGAGTCTTTCGATTTCTGTGATGAAATAATAGTGATAGACTCTTTTAGTACGGATAAAACTGTAGAAATTGCGAAAAAATTCGCGCATGTAAAGGTGATTCAGAATAAATTTGAGGATTTTACAAAGCAAAGAAATTTGGCTCTTGATCATGCAACCAACGACTGGGTTTTATTTTTGGATGGTGATGAAAGAATTACTCCGGCACTGAAGCAGGAAATTATTGCAGAGCTTAACAAACCCGGGCAAAAGGATGCCTACTATTTTTACAGGAAATTCTTTTTTGCCCAGAAACCAATTCATTTTTCAGGAACACAGTCTGACAAAAATTTCAGGCTGTTCAGAAAATCGAAGGCCAGATATATGGCAGGAAAAAAAGTACATGAAACTCTTGAGGTAAACGGAACCATCGGGATTTTAAAAAATAAATTACTCCATTACTCCGTTTCAGATTATGAATCTTACAGAAAAAAAATGATTCACTACGGAATTTTAAAGGGGAAAGAACTGGCTGCTAAAGGAAAAAAATACAGTGTTGGGGTTCAATATCTTAAAACTGCTTTTAAATTTTTTAAAGCCTATATAATGAGATTAGGTATTTTAGACGGAAAAGAAGGCTATCAGTTATCCTACCTGCAATCTTTAAGCGTTTACGAAACCTATGAATCATTAAAAAAAGAGCAAAATTAGTTGAATGAAGATTTGTATCATTAGTTATGATTTTTGGAATTATGATAAGTATATTGTTGAAACATTATGCAAAAGAGGTATTGATGCTCATCATATAAAGATCAGTACTGTTACTCATTCCAATTTCAACGAAAGAGCCGTAAATGCTTTAAGTAAAACTTTTTTAAATAAAAATCTTAAGACTGAAAAAAGACAGAAATACGTTCTGGATTCTCTGAAAAAATTAGGACATCAGGATCAGATCCTGGTGATGAATCCGGATACATTTGACCTTTCTACGCTTAAAAAAATCCGAAAATCTACAGACCGTATGGTCACCTATCTTTATGATAATCTTGAAAGAGTTCCGGTGGAAGACAAACTGTATCTTTTTGACAAAGTCTTTTCCTTTGACTATATTGATGTCGAAAAGCACGGATTCGAAAAATTAACCAATTACATTTACCTTCCGTACTGTCCACAAGAAAACCAACAGCCTGAAATGGATCTTTTCTACATCACCTCTTATGATAACAGAAGAGTCTCACTTATAAAATTACTGGCTAAAAAGCTTATTGAACAGGGATTAAAATTCCAGATTATGATTATTGGAAAAAAATCATGGAAACATCAGCTGACCAATATTTTCATGACAGTACCTAAAAATCTTTTCCTGATTTTCAGTATTAAAAAAATTCCGCATAACGATCTTCCAAAATATTATAAAAATTCAAAAGTTCTGCTGGATCTGATGCGTGAAGGGCAATATGGTCTCAGCTTCAGAGTTTTTGAAGCCATATCTCTGGAAAAGAAAATTATTACTGATAATGAAGCCATTAAAACCTATGATTTTTACAATCCCAATAATATTTTGATTTTAAACAAAAATATTAGTAATCTTGACAAATCTTTTTTTGAAAAACCTTACGAGAAAATTCCGGAAGAAATCTACCACAGATACACTTTGGATTGTTGGGTGAATAAAGTTTTTGAACTTGATACTAAAAACTGACAAATGGGAATCTTAAAAAAAATAAAAAAACACTTCGAAAGAAAAGAAAAACTTAAATATCTTCAGTCTAAAGATATAGTCAACATTAATCTGTATGACGCTTCCCAAAAAACAATCCTGTTTGCATCAAGAGATTTCCCTGCCCATGATAAAGAATCCGGGGCTAACAGACTGAAAGAACTTATATTTATTTACAAAGAATTAGGATACAACTGCATTTTATTTGCTCCCCATATGTTTGAAGATGATTCTTATGTGAAGTTTTATCAGCAGCACAATATTATCGTTTATACAGAGAATAATAAGTACAGAAATATCTATGATTTCCTGTCTTCTTTTAAAAAGATAGATTACGTTTGGCTTAACGGCCCTCTGGCTCTGAATCTTTTTTATAAAAAAATGAAAACCATTTTACCTTCTGCCAAATTTATTTATGATATGGTGGATATTCATTTTTTAAGGTTTAAAAGAGCCATAGAACTGGAACCGACGCGTATTTCATTAAAGAAAAATTACAAACATTTTTTCCGCCTGGAAACAGTTGTTGCACCGCAACTGGATTATATAATTGCCATATCTGATAAGGAAAAAGAAATTATGAGCCAGTATGCAGATAAAAATAAGATCATTACGGTATCTAATATTCATTATCCAAAAATTGATATTTCTGAAAGAAAAAATTTCATTGATAGTAAAGGTATTACCTTCATAGGATCTATTCACGAACCGAATATTGATGCGGTAAAGTTTTTATATGAAAAAATAATGCCCATTGTCTGGAAAACCAATCCTGAGATTGAGGTAAGCATCATCGGAAATGTTTCAGAAAAGCTGGATCTTAAATTATATCCTAAGTTTAATTTTTTAGGCTTTGTGGAAAGCATTGAAGAGCATTTTATGAATTCAAAAATTATGGTAGCTCCTCTAAGATTTGGAGCTGGGGTAAAAGGAAAAATCGGGCAGGCTTTTGAATACTTTTTCCCTGTGGTTACCACGGATATTGGGGCAGAAGGAATGATGCTTACCGATAAAAAGAATGTACTGATTGCCAATGACGAAACCCGTTTCGCAGAGGCTATTATTCAGCTGAATAATAATGAAGATCTTTGGAATACATTAAGCAGAAATTCTGTAGACAGCCTGAAAGTATTTTCACCTGAAGAAGTAAAAGAAAAACTTAAAACACTATAATCCATGTCATTAAGTGTAAATTACCATGGTTTTTTTGACGGAAATTTCGGAATTTCCGAAGCGACCAGATTAAATGCTTTAGCATTAGAAGCAATGGGAATCAAAGTAAACCGGATTAATTATTCCAGTGAAACTTTTGAAAAAATGGATACGGATTCCGAAGAATCAGCTTCAATCAATGTTTTCCATATTAATATCAATTTTATTAACAATTTTTTTTCTAAGAATCAGGATCTGAATCTTAAGGATCATTATAATATTATTTACTGGGCCTGGGAATTTCCGGAAGTTTCTGATAAAGTTGTTGAGATATTAAATGTCTTTGATGAGTTGTGGGTACCAAGTGATTTCTGTGTGAATATCTTTACAAAGTATACCGGCATTCCGGTGATCAGATTTTCTCATCCGATTCAAAAAATGGCAGAGTCTAAGGATTTTGAGCTAAGCCAATATAATATTTCTACGGATTCCAGGATCTATCTAACGATTTTCGATTCTCTGAGTACTACCATCAGAAAAAATCCGGAAGCTACGCTGGAAGCATTCACAACAGTTTTCAAAGAAGATAAAAACAGCGTTCTTATCGTGAAAACGCATAATCTTGAAAGAAGCAAAGATGCCCAGAAAGCGCTGGAAGCTTACAATAATATTCCGAACGTCATCATCATTAATGAGCATTTTTCAAAGGAGAAATTACATTCCCTGATCCAGCAGGCTGATGTTCTGATTTCTCTCCACGGTTCAGAAGGTTTCGGACTGACAATGGCAGAAGCAATGGCCTATGGAAAAATTGTAGTCGGAACGGGTTATTCCGGGAATCTGGACTTTATGAATGTAAATAACAGCTTTCTTATTCAGTATGATTTCATCAAAACATCCAATACAAAAGGATTGATTGACGAAGGCTTAACGCTTGCCAGGCCAAG
Source organism: Chryseobacterium sp. CBTAP 102 (assembly GCF_003201365.1). NCBI lineage: Bacteria > Pseudomonadati > Bacteroidota > Flavobacteriia > Flavobacteriales > Weeksellaceae > Chryseobacterium > Chryseobacterium sp. CBTAP 102. The sequence goes on along the minus strand of NZ_QICX01000014.1, from coordinate 77,314 downwards.
TCTCAAAGATGCTGTTGAAAAGCTCCAAAACATCAAAAACAATTTTGACAGTCTGACCCCGATGAGAGAAAAAGCAAAATTACAAATCGCAGAGAATTTTTCTATCCCATCTGTTGGGGAGCTATTCAGAATAAGACTGAATTTCATTGATGGTTTTGTTAAAAAAGAAAGCAGCGGAGGCCGTGATGTCAATAATGTTTTTTATTTGAGCGAGATTGAAAGGTTAAACAACAGAGTTAATTATCTAGAGCGAACTCTTTATAATAAAATAAGAAAAAAAGTAAACGCATTTTTCAAAAAAAGCAGAAAATAATTTTAATCTCCCTCATTTTCTGGTTTATCAGCTTATGGGAAGATCACCAGATTTAAAGATGAATTCATAATATTTCAGATGAAAGATAAAATTGCAATAGTAGTCCAAAGATATGGGCTGGAAATTAACGGAGGTGCAGAACTTCACGCAAGATTATTAGCTGAAAAATTGTCTGTTAAGTATGATATTGAAATTATCACAACATGTGCTATAGAATTCGAACGTTGGGATAATCATTATCCGGAAGGGATTGAAATCATCAATGATATTAAAGTAAGAAGATTTAAAACTTTAAAAAAGGATTTAAAAAGATTTAATGGGCTAAGTAAAATAGCTCGTAACTTATATAAATATCACAGCAGAAGACTAAGCTTTGTAAACTTCCCTTATTTGCTTTATAAGAGATTTAAATACAGCAAAAAAGACTTCAATTTTAATGAATGGTTAGAAGTACAGGGACCATTTTCCAATGATTTAATTCAGTTTATAAAAGACAAAAAAGAAAATTATAAGGCTTTTATTTTCTTCACTTATTTATATCATCCTACCAATATCGGGATTAGAGAAGTTGCTGAGAAAAGCATTCTTATCCCAACAGCACACGACGAGCCTCAATTTTATCTTGATGGTTATGCACAATTGTTTTCTCTTCCAAAATTCATCATGTACAATACACAAATTGAAAAAGATTTTGTAGAAAGAGTTTATCCACAGGCACTAAAGCTAAAATCAGAAATTGTGGGGATTGGTTTTGATGATTATGATGCAGCATCGGGTGCACTGCCCAACGATCTTTATCATACCAAATACTTTATTTATATAGGAAGGATTGTTGAAGACAAAGGCTGTGTCATGATGATTGAATATTTTAAAGATTTCAAAGAAAAACATCCTGAATATCGTGATGTAAAGCTAGTTATGGCAGGCAAAAATTCTCTTGAGGAAAGAATAACTCAGGGAGATGATATTATCCTTACCGGATTTGTAGATCACGACCTCAAAAATACTTTACTGAAGAATGCCAGCGCACTTATAATGCCCTCATTCTATGAAAGTCTTTCACTGATTACCTTAGAGGCTATGTTACTGAAAATCCCTATCATTGTAAATAAAAACTGTGAGGTCTTGTATTCTCATGTTGAAAAGAGTAAAACCGGGAAAAGCTTTACAAACAGCACAGAATTTTCCCAGGCATTAACGTTTTATATGCAGCAGTCACAGGATGATCTTGTTTCTGAAGGCATCAAAGCAAAAGATTATGTTTTAAAAAACTATTCATGGGATACCATCATCAAAAAATTTAATTCCGCCATTACATCTTTATAATGACCAAAAAAATTCTATTTTTTTTTCCTGAAAATCCATTTTCAAACAGGGCAGGAAATACTACGAGAGCAAAAACCACCCTTACTGTTTTAAAAAAAATGGGATATCACATTGATCTGGTAGGAGCCGCTGAGATTTATAAGAGCCAAAACGATACTACAGATTTTGATCAGAATATTGTTGACCATCTGTTCTTAATTAAACACAGACCATTAAAAGTAAAAACATCAACAGATTATTGGAAGCACAAAATATCAAAATTCTATAAGAAACCTAATGAGTATAACCACTTATTGACAGATTTTGCAAAGAAAGAATTTACTGATATCTTCAATAAGGAAAAATATGATGCCGTTATCATCAATTATGAATTCTGGGCAGGATTAATTGATCATGAATCTATGAAAAACACTTTAAAGATCATAGATACCCATGATTGGATTACCCTCAATGAGTTTTACAAAAACAAATCATTAGATATTGGAAAACGTTTCAATGAGGAAATCAACAATCTCTCAAAATTTGATAAAATAATCACCATTTCAGAAGATGAGCATCTTGTATTTAAGAGATTCCTGGGTGAAAAGGTAATCAATATACCACCTTCTTTCCCCACTCATTTTGAAAAAAGTGATCTTGGTAAAAAGTATGATTTAATTTTTGTGGGGTCTGAAAACATTTTCAATATACAATCCATAAAGTGGTTTTTTGACCATGCATATCCATTGCTTCCTCCAAATATCAACATTGTAATTATCGGGAGAATTTGCAAGCATATTAAAGAAAGAGAAGGTGTTACCTTGATAGAATTTATAGAAAGCCTGGAGGAATATTACCACCAGTCAAAAATTGCAATTTGCCCGATGCTGGAGGGAACAGGAATCAAAATCAAGGTAATAGAAGCATTATCTTACGGTCTTCCTATGGTGGGAACAGAAAGAGCAATTGATGGGTTTCCTTCAAAAACTTCAAATGGATGTCTGGTAAGTGATCATCCTGAATTTTTCAGAGATCAGATCATGTCTTTACTGCAGGATCAATCTTATTATCAGGATATGAAAATACAGGCTGAGGAATATTTTAAAAATAATTTTTCTGAAGAAAAAGCGATTGAAAAATGGAAAAACATTTTACACTAATGGATGACCTGGCCATTATCATACTGAATTACAATTCTTTTGAGGATACCCATCGGGAGGTGAATTCATTATTAATCGAAGGTATCCCGGGAAAGTCTATTTATATAGTTGATAATAATTCAAAAGACAGAAAGGAAATAGAGCAATTGGGCTCTGAAAAGCAAATTAACTATATTTTAAGTGATTATAACGGCGGCTATGCTTTCGGTAATAATTTAGCGATTGACAAAGCGCTTGAAGACGGTAAGAATTATTTTTTATTATTAAATCCGGACATTGAAATTTCCCGCAATACCATCAGCCAGTTATATAACGATTTAAAAGAATTTCCAGATATTGGAATCATTGGTCCAAGAATCTGCTACAGAAATATTCGTGACAGAATATTCTCAGATGGAGGACTGTTATTTCCAGAGGAAGGGTTTCAGGGAGGACACACCCATTCTGAACAGGATAAAAACCATGTAAATGCTCCTCATTATAACTACAGCATAAAATATGTAGATGGAAGCGCCTTGATGTTCCGAAAAGAAATATTGGATGATGTAGGCTTAATGAACACCAGCTTTTTCATGTATTATGAAGAGTCTGAATGGTGTCTGCGGCTTCTTAAAAACACCCAATGGAAAATTGCGGTCAATACACAATGTGAAGCTTTCAATCTTGCCAGCGATAAAGGTAGTTTTTATGAGTATTATATTACCAGAAACCGGATCTGGATGTGCAGGCTGTATGACGGAAATTTAAAATATGTGACCAGAGAGCGATGGAAGTTTGCAAGAAAAGCACTTAAAAAAGGAAAATTTTCCATGGCGAAAGCGTACATAAAAGGTATATTAGACGGTCTTTATTCCAATTTAGATAAAATAAAAAATGAGTAAAAAAAATATTATTAAAGTAGGATATCTTCTATCATATGACTACTGTTACATCTTTACATCTCTTCAGCATATTTATGAGCATGCAGACTGTATCGTAATAAGTTATGATGCCAATAATAAAACCTGGGCAGGAAATGATATTCATATTCCAGAAAGTGTTTTCAGTGCTATCAAAAAATTGGATACTCAGAATAAAATCATCTTTTACAAAGACACTTTTTTCATTGAAGGGATGCAGCCAATGGAGCTGGAAACCAGACAAAGGAACATGATGGCGGAAAAAATGGGTTCCGGCGGATGGCATATCCAGATGGATGGTGATGAATATGCTTATGACTTCGGAGTATTAGCCCAATTTTTGAAAAGGAATAAATTTTTATTAAATAACCCGGCTAAAAATCCTTTTAATTTTCAGGTAAATTTTGTGACATTATTCAAACATAATACGGAGGGATTCTTTGTCATTACTCCTTTTGATGAAAAGTGTATGCTAATTACAAACTATCCTCACTATGAATATGCCAGAAATACAAATAAAGGCAGAATTCTCCCATTGGATTTTTACTTAATACACCAGTCATGGGCACGGGAAGAAAGTGAAATTTCAGAAAAGATCAATAACTGGGGACATAAAAATGATTTTGACACTTCAACATTTTTAAATTCCTGGAAAACGGTGAATGCTGACAATTATAAGACATTTATAGACTTCCATCCTTTATATAAAGGCATTTGGAAAGAGCTTTCCTTTTTCCCCGCAAAAAACATTGATGAATTTATTCTTTCCTTTTCAAAGAAATATCCTCAGCAAAAACTCAATCTGAATTTATCTTTCACAAAAAAAATAAAGATGAGAATTAGAAGTCTTTTTTAATTCTTTCAGACCAAAATAGTAAAGGCTAATGTTTGTTGTAACACTAGCCTTTTTTCTAAATTATCTGATAAAAATATTTTCAAATTTCTCCATGACTATCCGAGGATTGAAAAGCTCTGAGTAGCAATCCCAGTTTTTACCTGCATCCGGTCGAAAATCCTTCAGAATTTGCATGATATCCTGTTTGTCGCTATATAATATGGCTTTATCTCCCAAAATCTCAAGATGTGATTTCTCATCAGATCCGGACCATGTTATAATAGGTTTATTTTTAATAGAAAACTCACCTACAGCCATTCCGAAACTCTCTCCTTGCGTGCGGGCATGCAAAAATGCATCAGAAGTATTAATAAATTTCACTTTTCTTTCGACATCAGTTGTTGGTGGAAGAAAAATAATATTCTTGTAAGACCTGAAAAAATTTCTCTTTACAAATTCATCAGTTCCCATAAAAACAAAGTATATATTTTTATTTTTCAGGGCTGTTTTTTTTACAGCTTCCATCACAAAACCAATATCAAAAGTTTCAGTTCCGCCATATCTCGCGAATACTACGGCATCTTTTGGGATATTCAACTCAGCGCGAAGATCACCACTCACTTCAGGAAGATCTACAATATGAGGAACAAAAGGAAGTTTTCCGCCGCTCATTGTTTTGGCCAGCCATTCAGAGACATAGGCATAAACATCACCGTAAGGTTCGTTATATTTAAAAACCGCATGAATAGCCGTTTTAATAAGATCATGAGGAGTATCTGTTTCTCTTTCTCCGGATTTTATTGCATAAAAAAGATCTGCATTTGCCTTTTTAATAATTTCATCCCTTTCCTTGATATCGCTATATCCAACAACGCTAAATCTTTTTTTAAAACGTCTGATGGCTTCTTCAGCGTTATTCGGACTATTTTTAGGATAAAGGATCATTGACTCGTTGCCAAGCATTTCCTCGTTATAATAAGCATAATCAAAAAGAGCATTAGAAGTCCCTCTATAGCATAATTGATTTTCGTGGAAAATAATTTTCATTTGTTAGTACGTTAAATTATTTAGTTTCACCCTTTCTCCATAGCAGTAATAAAAGTATATAATCTTATTCCTGTATTTTCTGAGATAGATTCTGACAAGCAAAAAAGCTTTTCATTGATCAACTAAACTTATAAGTTACAAAAATACATTTTTAACTACAAGAAAGTAGATTTTCAACTATAAGGACATAGAAAACATTAGTCTTAAATTAATATTACTTATAAAATTTTCCACAAATAATATCTTTTTCTTTACTATATAAAAGAAACCGCCTCAAAATTGAGGCGATTTCTTTGTTGTAAAATATTAATATTATTTAGTTAGTATGCATAGAATTCAATTCCTTCATAGACATATCCTGAAGGTCTTACACTTGATCTTGAATAATAGTGATCTTTACCATTCCAATATCTGTAAATAGGAACCGTATTAGGCTGTTGGGTAGCAAAAGCATTGAACTCAATTCCTTCGTCTACGTATCCTTGGTAATATCCCGGAGTTCTCGTATAATAGTGATCTCTACCATTCCAGTATCTATAGATTGGAATTGTATTTGGAGCTTTATATAAGAATGCATTGAACTCTGTTCCTTCATAAGAATATCCGTTGTAGCTTCCCGGAGTTTTTGTGTAATAATGGTCTACTCCATTATAATATCTGTAAATTGGAATTGTATTGAATTCCATATACACTTTATTATCAATTAAGTATTGATCTACATACGCTTTAAGCTGAGCTTTTTTAGCAGCATCTTTCACTAAGTCATAGATAATAACCAATCCGTTGCTTCCAAAATCAACCAGAACAGAGTTGCTTGCGTTAGAACTGTTTTGCCAGTTGGAAATATTAATTTTAGGATTGGTCTGATCAAGGTTTAAATCTCCAACCAGACCTTTTGACGGATCTCCCCCTCTTGTTTTATAAGCCAATTTTTTAGAGTAGTTCATAGATGATTCCGAAGTATTCACGTCATTGGTTACATCTACATCAAAAATATCTTTCATACCTACTTTTACACCAATTCTTGCTGCACGGTCACGGCTTTGACTTCTTGTTTCTGCCTGGAATAATACATCCATTTTTGCTCCCGTATAGATATCAAGTGTTACGTGAGTTCCATAATCTTCTACAATCTGCTGTGGAGTTTTTGTCTGCAGATCCTGTACAAATTCCGGAGTAAGATAGTCTCCCAACATATCCGTAGTGGCATTGAATCGTACCCTTTTTTGTTTAATCGTAAGGTTATAGCTTCCGTAAATATACTTTCCTTCAAACTTATTGTTGGTTGTTACGGCAGAATTAAAGCCTACTGAAAGTGTTTTTTTGAATAAGGGAATACCTGCAGTAGCATTCACTTTGGTAGAAACCATTTTGGAATAAGATTCGGCATTCTCACCATATTCTTCAGTGTATTCCTGTGAGAATGTGTTTTCACTGATTAATCTGTTGGCCTGCTCCAGTTTAAAACGATCAATATCAATCACTTTAAAACCGGCTGCTGTTGCATTGGCATATTCACCGGCAACGTTATAACCATGTCCTAAGACATCATAAATTCCGTCTCCTGCAAATTTAGCAGCTGATAATCGGTTATTGGCTTTTGCCGCAGGACTTTCAGGAGTTACCTCGCTGTTCAGTTCCTCAGTTGAACATGAACTCATGAAAAGCATCAGTAAACTACTGAAGCAGAATAAAATTTGTTTTTTCATAGTATTATTTAAAAGTTTTAAACAAATATAAAATTCAATACTATGTAAAATATAAAACAACAGCTGATATATATCATTTATTAGTGATTTTAATACACAATTAAAATATTATGAATAAATACTTTAACAATCACTCATTATGAATTAATTAAAAAAGTCAAATTATCAAAATACACTCACCCTCATTTATAAACAGACTCATAAATAAAACCCAATGATTATTACCTATCAGTATATTATTCACAACCACAGTTCATGGATTGTAATCTATGAATAAAAAATTATTATCCTAAAAATAAAATTGGGAGTTTAAAAACCGTATTTATCGAAAATCTATTGAAATAAGTAAAAAAGCCAGGGTTAAAAAACAATACACCGTCAGAAATCATCTCTTAAACGCATAATTTTAAGTAAATTTGCAAAAATTAAAATTGAAATGGAGAAAGTAAGAGTACGTTTTGCTCCAAGTCCTACAGGACCATTACATTTGGGAGGCGTAAGAACTGCATTATATGATTATCTTTTTGCCAAAAATCAAGGTGGAGAATTTGTATTGAGAATTGAAGATACAGATACGGCCAGATATGTAGAAGGAGCTGAAGAATATATTGAAGAAGCTTTAGAATGGTGCGGAATCATTCCTGATGAGAGTCCTAAGAAAGGAGGAAAATTTGCTCCTTACAGACAGTCTGAAAGAAGAGACATCTACGACAGATATACAGAACAGATCCTAAAGACTGATTATGCTTACATTGCTTTTGATACTGCGGAAGAACTGGATGCAATGCGTGCAGAATATGAAGCGAAAGGTGATGTTTTCTCTTATGATAATAAAACAAGAAACCGTTTAAGAAACAGTCTTGCCCTTTCTGAAGAAGAAGTTCAAAGGTTATTAGACGAAAAGACGCCTTATGTCGTAAGATTTAAAATGCCTGTTGACAGAGTATTGAATCTTGAAGACATCATCCGTGGAAAATTTTCAGTCAATACCAATACTTTAGATGATAAAGTTCTGGTAAAGAATGACGGAATGCCAACTTACCATTTTGCGAATATCATTGATGATCATGAAATGGAAATCTCTCACGTCATCCGTGGTGAAGAATGGCTGCCTTCTTTAGGTCTTCACACCTTATTATATGAAGCAATGCAGTGGGAAGCACCACAGTTTGCCCACCTTTCTTTAATTTTAAAACCTGAAGGAAAAGGAAAATTAAGCAAAAGAGACGGAGATAAATTCGGATTCCCGGTATTCCCTCTAGATTTCAAAGATCCAACTACAGGTATAGTTTCTAAAGGATACAGAGAAAACGGATATCTTCCTGATGCTTTCATCAACATGGTGGCACTATTAGGCTGGTCTCCTGCAGATGATAAAGAAATACTTCCTTTAGATGAAATGATTAAGGAATTCGATCTTCATAAAGTACATAAAGCGGGAGCAAGATTCAGCAAAGAAAAATCTGAGTGGTTCAACCATCAATATATTCAGATGAAATCTGATGAAGAACTTCTTCAGATTCTGAAAAACACAGATCTTGATCTTTCCGGTGCTTCTGATGAAAAACTATTGAAAGTAATTCATCTGATGAAAGAAAGAGCCACTTTCCCGAAAGACATCTATGAAAATGGAAAATTCTTTTTTGAAGCTCCTACTTCATATGATGAAAAAGCATCAAAAAAAGCATGGAATGAAGAAACATCAGTAATTTTAGGTGAATTGGCCGCTGCTTTTGAAACGACAGACTTTGTGGGTGAAACTTTAAAGCAGACAATGCATGATTTCGCCGAAAACAAAGGATTAGGAATGGGTAAAGTCATGATGCCGTTACGATTATCTTTAGTAGGAGAACTGAAAGGACCAGATGTTCCGGACATTCTGGAAACCCTTGGTAAAGAGGAAAGTATCTCCAGAATAAACAATGCTATAAATAATTTTAAATAGAATAACCATAATTTTTCATACATTTGAAAGATTTAATTTACTTCAAGAAATGGAATATTTAAGTTTCGAGCTTCCTATCAAAGAATTGATGGATCAATACCAGACGTGTTCTTTAGTAGGAGAGGAAAGTGGTGTTGATGTAAAATTAGCATGCAGCCAGATTGAGGATAAGATTCTAGAAAAGAAAAAAGAAATCTATGGAAATCTTACACCTTGGCAAAGAGTACAACTGTCCCGTCATCCGGATCGTCCTTATACATTGGATTATATCAATGGAATGGCAGACAAAGGCAGTTTCTTAGAACTTCATGGAGACAGAAATTTCGCTGATGATCCGGCAATGATTGGAGGATTGATTACCCTTGATGGTCAGAAAGTAATGATCATAGGGACTCAAAAAGGAAGAACGACCAAAGAAAGACAGCACAGAAGATTTGGAATGCCAAATCCGGAAGGATACAGAAAAGCCTTAAGATTAATGAAGCTTGCTGAAAAGTTCAATATCCCTGTGGTAACTTTAGTAGATACACCGGGAGCTTATCCAGGGCTGGAAGCTGAAGAAAGAGGACAAGGAGAAGCTATTGCAAGAAATATTTTTGAAATGGTTCAGCTAAAAACTCCGATCTTCACTTACATCATTGGAGAAGGTGCCAGTGGTGGAGCATTAGGAATAGGTGTGGGAAATAAAGTATATATGCTGGAAAATACATGGTATACAGTAATTGCACCGGAAAGCTGCTCTTCTATCTTATGGAGAAACTGGGATCATAAAGAAGATGCAGCCAATGCATTAAATCTTACTCCGGCGGATGCCTTAAGAGAAAAGTTCATTGACGGAATCATTGAGGAACCGCTTGGAGGTGCTCATTATGATCAGGAAACAACCTATTTGAACCTGAAAAATTCAATTTTACAAAACATCAAAGCCTTCTCCAAATTTACAGGACAGGAGCTTGAAACCCAGAGACAGGACAAATTCATTGCAATGGGTCAGTTTAAAGGATAAAAAATAAAACGGTTAAGAATTTCTTCTTAACCGTTTTTATTTAGTTTTCTTCTGTTTATTCTATTCCGCAACATTCAGGGCAATTTCAATATCCTGGGTGATTTTCTTTAAGGAAGAATATTTTGCATCACACACCGATGTGGTCATTACATACTCCCCTTTATCAACCAGTATAAAATTCTCCCCTTTTGCAGGAACCGTAAGATTATAGTATTTTTTACCGCTTATCTTAACAATAAGGTTACATGAGGATCTGTTCTTGATATTAATATAAGCTTCACTTTTGTTAACATCGTTATTAAACAGATGGGTAAGCATTGCCGCTCTCCTCTTACCTTCTTCACTAGGTTCAGCTTTGGATGCTGTTGATGCGCCCGCAGTTTTTGCAGTTCCGGCAGAACCTGCTGAAGCAAAAGAGGTAGTCCTTCTTTCTTCTTTTAAAGCTTCAATAGCTGCGGCTGTATTATTAGAAACAGGTTTTCCATTAGCAGTATAAGTTTTATTTGCAGCAATCGTTTTTCCGCTATTCAATTCATTATTCTTAACGATATTTTCAATTTTCTCTTTACTGATGGGTTTAATCGTAGGTTTTGCTTCAGGAGAATTACCGGCCATGATAATATCAATCAGCTTTCTTTTAAAATAGTCTGTTTTTGCGTGTCCCGGGTTCTGTTTCAAAAAACCGGCAATGACTCTTGCCTCCTTTGAGATCTCGGCTTCCTGTTCGGTATAGATAATTACAGTTTCTTTTTCAACAACTGCTCTAGATTTTGTTTTTTTCTTTTTTTGAGAAAAACCCAGGGCAAAAATGCATATAAATAGAAGGAAGAAGATTTTTTTCATTAATCAAACCTTTAAAATAGTATTAAATATATTAATAACGTGAAAAGTCATTTTTTAGTTTATCATTAAAATCATTATCTTTGCACTGCTCTAAAATTAAGCTAAAAATTAATACTAATCTTAAATAAAAAATAATAGATATTATGTCTTATACACCAGTTGCTGCAGACGTAGCTAAATTAAGAAACCAAACAGGTGCAGGTATGATGGACTGCAAGAAAGCTCTAGTTGAAGCTGAAGGAGACTTCGAAAAAGCGGTAGATATCCTTAGAAAAAAAGGACAAAAAGTTGCTGCTAACAGAGCGGACAGAGAGTCTACTGAAGGGGCAGTAATCGCAAGAGTAAACGAAGACAACACTTTAGGTGCTGTAATTTCTTTAAATTGTGAAACTGACTTCGTTGCTAAAAACGAAGCTTTCGTTGAGCTAGCTTACGAATTAGCTGAAATGGCTATCTTCGCTGCTACTAAAGAAGAGCTTTTAGCTACAGATTTCCACGGGATCACTGTTGCTGAGAAATTAGTTGAGCAAACAGGAGTTATCGGTGAGAAAATCGAAATCGGATCTTTCGAAAGAATCCAGGGAGATTTCTTAGGAGCTTACATCCACGCTGGAAACAAAATCGCTGCAATCACGTCTCTTTCTGCTAAAGTAGACGGAGCTGAAGAAGCGGCTAAAGCTGTTTCTATGCAGGTTGCTGCAATGAACCCAATTGCTCTTGATGAAACTGCTGTTTCTCAGGAAACTATCGACAGAGAATTAGAAATCGAAAGACACAAACTTACTGAAGAAGGTAAGCCTGCAAACATTATCGATAACATCCTGAAAGGTAAAATGCAGAGATTCTACAAAGACAACACTTTGGTACACCAGGATTTCATTAAAGACGGAAGTATCTCAGTTGCTGATTACGTAAAATCTGTAAATGCAGACTTAAAAGTAACAGGATTTGTAAGAGTAAGCCTGTAAGCTGACTTTTTCAAAAAAAATATAATCCCGGTGAATTTCACCGGGATTTTTTTATTAATATTATTCCACTCATCAATACAACTCCACATTCTTAAAAATTAGCAGAATTAAAAAAATCACCCATTAAAGAACTATCCACAGATAATCACACAGCTCAAGCTTAAAAGTTAATTACCAGTTTCGTATCCAAGATGGCTTTTAGTTAAAAATTGGCGATATTTTTTTAACATTTATTTAAACTTTATTAAAAATATTTCATTTTTTATTTTATTTTTGTAGAAATCCTAATTCCATACACATGAAAAGATTTCTACTCAGTTTGGTATTAATTTTTTTGACAATTAATCCACTCTTTGCACAAAGGGATACCGAGCATTGGATTGCTCCTTATTATGACAGTGTTGGAGGGTATAACAATATGATATACCTTTCTACTGATTCACCAACTCCTTTTGATGTAACTATTTACAACAATAATACCGTGGTTACAACCGTTACAATCAGCAAAGGTAATCCACAAACCTATAAGGTTGCCAATAACCTTATTTCCACAGGAACATCTACCGAAGCATTCAATGTGGGTAATAAAGGGCTTTATTTAAAGGCTGCCAAACCTTTTTACTGCAGCTTAAGACTGGCTCAGAGTGTTCATGGGGAAGTAATAACAAGTAAAGGAAAGGCCGGAATTGGAAAAACTTTTTTCGTTGCTGCTGCTCCCAATACGAATACAAGCAGTATTCAGAATTTTACGGCAGGTGTCCTTGCTACTGAAGACAACACGAATGTAACAGTATCATGGAACCCAACCGCTGGAGTAGTGTTTATTAACGGCAGCCCAACTGGAAATACTCAGACTTTTACTTTACAAAAAGGACAATCTTTCATTCTTGCAGGATCCGGATCTCAGTCTGGAAACAAAACAGGTTTTATTGGTGCCAAAATAGTTGCTGACAAGCCAGTAACATTGACCAATGGAAGCTGTAACGCCAATTTCTCTGCTTCAACAACAGGAAGTGACCCGGTTCTGGATCAATCTGTTCCGGTTGACAGACTTGGGAATACTTTTGCCATGGTAAAAACAAGATCTACTGATCCTATCTTAAATATGGAGGGTGGTCTTATTGTGGCCACTGAAGATAATACCGAAGTATATTTAAATGGTGGAGGTACTGCTGTTGCTACACTTGCTGCCGGAGAATGGTACAGAATTAATGAAACCAGCTATGTTGCTCAGGGGACATCAGGACATTCAAATATGTTCATTTCCACAACCAAAAATGTATATTTATATCAATTTATTGGAGTATTAGCAAGTGATGCTACCAATGGATTTAACTATATCCCGCCATTAAACTGTTTCCTTCCAAGAAAAATTGATGAAATCGGGAAGATCAATGAAATGCCTCTTGGGGTAGGAGGAGCCAGCTCAACACCAAGTGACCTGAAAGTAAAATTAAATATTTTAACAGAGGCTGGCGCTACTGTCATGTTAAATGATGCTCCTCTTTTACCTGATGCAGGACCTTATCCACTGGCAGGAAATGCGAACTGGGTAACCTATGCCATCAACAGTGTAACCGGAAACATTAAGATTACGTCTACAAAAGCTGTAACAGCAGGTATCAACGGAGGATATAGCTCTGCGGGATACGGAGGGTACTTTGCAGGATTCTCATCAATCCCTGTCATTGCGAAAAAGACAGGTGAGTGCGTACCGGGAATCATTCTTGAAGTAGACGATGGATATGAAACCTACCAATGGTTCCGTGACGGAGTTGCCATTCCGGGCGCTACCAGTTATACCTATACTCCTACGCAGTCAGGAAATTATACCGTAAAAGTAACGATGGGAACATGCCCTCCTGTGACAACTCCTATCTATAAAGTACAAACTTGTTTAAAAGAAACTACACAGGCACTTAATGCTTGCTCTACTAAAATTATTACTCCAACGTTTACTTCTTCCACCCAAACTGTGGTTCCAAGTACAGTAGTAATTATAACTCCTCCTACCAAGGGAACAGCCGTGGTTAATCCAAACGGAACCATCACGTACACTCCTAATCCCGGATATTTAGGACCAGACAAAATTGTTTATAAATTCTGTGGAAACTCAGTTGAGTTTACAGATTGCGAGCAGGTAACTTTAAACCTTACGGTAGTGCCATTCATTGTAACTGACACTTCTATTAAGGCCTGCTGGTATGATGTGGCTCCTTATGCTTATTTTGACCTTACAAAAGCAAAGGTAACAGACTATAATGCTGTTACGAAAAAATATTACCGCACTCTGAATGACCTTACAGCAGGGATCAACGAAATCACAACACCCGAAAATTTCCCTTCAACAGGAGGATTTGTATATGTGAAAGTAACGACTGCTGAAGGATGTACAGCAAATGCAAAAATTGAATTAATTGTACTTCCAATTAAAAAATCTCCAATCCTTGTAGATCAGTATATCTGTATGGATGCAAAAACCAGCCTGGATGCTGGTCCCGGATATGATTCGTACCAATGGAGTACAGGAGCTACCACATCAGGTATCAGAGACATAGGTGTTGGAGAATACACGGTAATTCTTGGTAAGAACGGATGTTTCCTTACACAGACTGTAAAAGTTAAAAAAGTGGAAGATCCGGTAATCCAGACTATTGAGATTAACAATAATACAGCAACTGTAATTGTAAGCGGCGGTAAAGCACCTTACAAATATGCAGTTGACGGAACTGCTAACTGGCAGGACTCAAGTACCTTTACAGGCTTAACAAGAGGTCAGCATACTTTCTATGTAAAAGATGCTTATAACTGTACTCCTGTTGCTGTAGAAGTCACGATTCCTAATCTGTTAAATGCCATTACACCTAATGGAGATAATGTAAATGATTATATAGATTACAGTGAGCTTGCTTACAAAGAAAATCTGAGCTTTGTAGTGTATGACAGATATGGAAATATGGTGTTTACCGGAAATAGATTCAACAACTACAGATGGGACGGAAAACACTTTGATAAAAAACTGGGAACAGGAACATACTGGTATCATATCAGCTGGAATGAATCCAACAAAGAAAAGACTCCAATAAAATATACAGGTTGGATTCTTGTTAAAAACAGAGAGTAATAATTAGTTTAAAACTATTTTGAACGAGCCACGATCATCAGATCATGGCTCATTTTTTTAAGCTGTAAAGTTAAATTTGCTTATTATATTATGTTAAAAAGAGAAAAAAAGATAACATAAACTTAAATTTTGTTTAACTACAATTTCAAAATCATGTATTTTTTGTTCTATTTTCAACAATTTAATACTTTTTATTACTAAATTTGTGATAAAGACCACCGCTGAATGAAAAAAATTTTATGTTTTTTGTTTATGTTCTGTATTTTCACTTCTGCTTTTGCCCAGTTGGACCGAGAGCATTGGTTTGCTCCCATGATAGACAGATCAGGTGCTTCTTCTCCTTACCAGAAACTTTACTTATCTACTAACAGAACAACCCCTTTTCCTGTAAGCATTTATAACAATAATATTCTGATCGGGACGGTAAATATCAGTAAAAACAACCCTCAAAAGTTTGATGTATTAAGGACTTATATTATTACCAAACTGCAGGCAGATCTATTTACTCCAACATCTAAGGGGTTATATCTTAAAGCTGAATTTCCTTTTTATGCCAATCTAAGGTTCTCTGTGTTCAATCATGCGGAAATCCTTACTTCAAAAGGGATTCCTTCCACAGGACAAAAATTCTATGTAGCTTCTGCTCCTATCACAGTAAGCAATCCTATATTGAACTTTATGACAAGTATACTGGCAACTGAAGATAATACTTCCGTCACGATTTCCGGATATAGCCCTGCCGTTCAGTTTTCAAACGGAATGACCGGAGCAACCAACCCGACAATCACTTTCATTTTAAATAAAGGGCAATCTTATATTATTGATGGGATTGGAAATATCGCATCAAACTTTGATGGTTTTATTGGGGCTAAAATTACATCAACCAAACCAATCAATGTTACCAACGGAAATTTTAATGGACAATATGCAGGAAACATCACTTCCAGCTCAGATATTTTAATGGACCAGGCAGTACCTGTCAACAGACTCGGAAATGAATTTGCTCTTGTAAAAGGTAATGGTGCTATTGGTTCCCACATGGAAGGAGCTATTGTAATAGCTACTG
Organism: Chryseobacterium sp. CBTAP 102; assembly: GCF_003201365.1. Lineage (NCBI taxonomy): Bacteria > Pseudomonadati > Bacteroidota > Flavobacteriia > Flavobacteriales > Weeksellaceae > Chryseobacterium > Chryseobacterium sp. CBTAP 102. Next base: position 61,094 of record NZ_QICX01000014.1, on the reverse strand, counting down.
AAGACAATACTCAGATATTTGTCAATAATGAAATTCTTCCTGTTTCTACCATCAATGCCGGAAAATACTTTGTAATTCCCGACTCAAAATACATCCTTCAGGGCAACGGACATTATAACTTATATCTCAAAACATCAAAAAATGCTTATGTCTACCAAATTTTAGCAGGAGCTGCAAATACAGGAAATGAAACGGCCACCGGTGGATTTAATTATATTCCTGCTTTGAACTGTTACCTGCCAAAGCAAATTAATGAACTTGGCCTTATCAATGAAAATTTTGTTCATTCCAATGGTAACCCCGGAGGAGTGCTTAATATTCCCACAAAACTAAATATTATTACTGAAAGAGGAGCTAACGTTACAGTGAACGGAGCTAGTCCTCCTGCAATAACCGGCCCTTACAACATGACGGGTACAACGAATTGGGTCACTTATGGAATACCCAACGTGACGGGTACGATTACTGTAGTTTCAGATAAAGCAATTATGGCTGGAATCAATGCCGGAAGTGATGCTGTAGGGTATGGAGGCTTTTTTGCGGGCTTTCCTACACAACCTGTTATTTTACAATCCGGAGGCGGCTGTATTCCGGGAATGATACTTACCGTAGATCCTTTAATCTATGATACCTACCAATGGTATAGAAACGGAATTATTGTTCCGGGAGCTACCACTTCGACAATCACCCCTACATTACCAGGATACTACACATGCTCTGTAACAATGGGAAGTTGTGCACCTTTGGTTACTGAACAATTTAAAGTTCTGAACTGTACAAAACTGACCAATACATCATATAACGTATGTAATGCTAAAACCATAATTCCTACATTCAGCAGTTCATCACAGACTCCCAGTCCAGGTACGGTAGCTATTACGACAGCGCCTTCATTAGGTACAGCTGTTGTAAACCCTGCTACTGGTATTATTACTTATACTGTAAATACTCTGGGCACATCAGGAACAGATACATTCACTTATACATTCTGCGGAAACGACCCCGACTTCCCGGATTGTGAAACAGTAACCGTTACCCTGAATATTCAGCCTCTAACGGTAATGAATGCAACATTATCTGCCTGTGATATCAATGGGCAGGGAACCTTCAATCTGACGACAGCCAATGTTACCAGCAATTCCCCTGTTACCATTACTTATTATCCTACCCTTCTGGATGCTCAGAATGAAAATGCCGCAGCATTGATAAATAACACAACCGCCTATACCGCAACTAACGGAACAATCATATATGCAGTTGTTAATGACCATATTGGCTGTAAAAATATTGCACAAATAACACTATCTCTTTTTAATAAAGCTATCATATTGGATAACTACAATGGTGTTTTCTGTGATGATAATCTGGATGGATCAGTTACTGTTGTGCTTTCCAATATTACCCCTATTGTATTGAATAACCCTAATTACTTTACGAATGTCAGATATTATGCAAATTTAGCAGATGCCAATGCAGGAAATAGCAATAGTCTCCCTAACAACTGGAGTTATACAGCAAACACAACCATTTATATCAGAGTAGATTCTCCTGATGGATGTGCTTCCGTAATCAAACCTTTACAATTCAGTATCGGAGCCAAAATAACATTGATTACAAAAAACGTTACTGAAAGCATCTGTGATGATGATTTAGATGGAATAAAAAACATCAACTTAACTCAGTTTATTCCTCAGTTTACATTAGATCCAAATGTAGCCTACACTTTCCATGCAACTTTAGCAGATGCGCAGAATAATGTGAATGCAGTTTCACCCACTGTTAATATTACGACTTCGCAGACTTATTATATCCGTTTTGAAAAAAATGGAATTTGTCCTGAAGTAGGCACTCTGAAAATCAACATTAAAGTTCCTAAGAAATCAGACATTCTAAAAGACAAGGCAATTTGTCCAAAAACAACTACAACACTTAATGCAGGACCTGGTTTTGAAAAATATTTATGGAGCACAGGAGCTACCACTCCTTCCATCACCAATGTCGGCCCCGGAAGTTATTGGGTAGAACTTACCTCCAATGGATGTGTTTACAAGCAATCCGTAAATGTTACAGAACTGCCGCTTCCTATAATAACCTCTATTGAAATTGACGGAACAACTGTAAAAGTTGGAGCAAGTGGTGGTACACCCCCTTATGAATATTCTTTAGATGGTGTAGTATGGCAAAGTTCTAATGTTTTCTACAATGTTCCCAGAGGAGCACACAATATATTTGTAAGGGACTCCAAAATGTGTGAGGATATTAAAAAACCCTTTGCCATTATCAATCTGATCAACACTATTACTCCAAATGGAGACGGCGTTAATGAAACAATAGACTATTCTGCTTTAATGAAGAATGATAATCTTGTATTTCGTATCTTTGACAGGTATGGTGCGGAAGTCTTCAGAGGTACTCCTGAAAACAGATACACCTGGGATGGAAGAATTGGTGGCAGGTATGTTCCTACAGCAAATTACTGGTACTTTATTACCTGGACAGAATATGGTTCCAATCTTCTGGTAAAATACACAAGCTGGCTACTTGTAAAACATAGATAACAACAGAAAGCCGGATGAAACATCAATTGAAGATTCAGCACCTCTTTCTTCCGGTTTTTTATATACATACCCTACTTTTTAAATGAATGGCAGGTTTCTAACACTCCTTAACAATTAAATCCCAAAGTTTAATATAACTTTAACCACTATTCTTCATCTAACTATATATAATTGCTTTATTTCTATGTAATTTTGCGCATTATATGAAGAAACTGTTTACTCTGCTGCTATTGGTTTTTCTGGCAAAAATTAATGCACAAATATATTCCGGGGAGGTATTTCTGAGAGACAACTCTATTTTATATCTCAATCAGGTGTATGTCACAAACTTGAATACACAAAAAACTGTTCTTACGGATTACAATGGTAATTTTAATATTCCGGCCAATACCGGGGATGTGATCCGGTTTACCTCTATTGTAACCGAAAGAAAAGATATCAAGCTTACCCCTCAATCCATGGAACAAAAAAATCTGGTTGAGCTTAAGATTGCCTATTATGAAATTCAGGAAATTGTTCTCAGCAGGTTCAAGCCTACCGGAAATCTTCGGTATGATGTAAATTCTTTAAGAAAAGAAGACAAAGCTTATGCTCTTAAAAAAGTAATTGGTCTTCCTGAACCAAAAGGTGACGGTACGCCTCCAGAACTGCCTGTTGCCGGACTTCGGGATGGAGGTCTTACCTTCAGTCTGGAAAGCATCTATGATATTCTTTCAGGAGAAAGAAAGAAAAAACAGCGTTATCAGGCCTATGAAAGGATGAACAGTTCTGTGGCACAGATCAAAAATTATCTGGGTAAAGATTATTTTGCCAAATTTAAAATACCGGAAAACTTAATTGATAACTTCCTTCAGTTTGTTTATTCCTCAGAAAACATCCAGGCTTATGTGCTGGCAGGCAACTTTGAAGCTGTGAAAGTGCCTATTGAAAAATACCTTCCAATCTACCAGAAAAGACTTAGAAGTTCGCATCTTCAGGAAGTTGTAGGCAGTAACTAGAAAATCAGGTAAAAAACAACTCAAAATATTTTATAACTCATGTATATTACATGGGTTATTTTTTTGTTGAATAGCTGGAAAGACCATCTATCCTTTACTGCTATTCGAAAAATATGAATTATTCAAATTTCACAACACATTATTCTTTAATGTTCAAAAATATGCTTAATTTTATCTCACAAACAAGTGTTTAAAAATAAAAAGCCTTGTATTTCGTTATCAAATAAAAACTAAGCAACCAAAACGCAAATTAAGAGTGAAGCACCGAATTTTTAATTTAATATTAATTAATGAAAAAATTACTTTTACTTCTTTGTTGTATGTTTTTCGTTACCATGTCTTCTCAAAAAAAAGGGAAAGACTACAGTAATATTTTGAAAAGTAAGAATATCTACGAGATTAATGCCTTTTTACGGGACGCCCATCCTGATGATCCCAAAAGATCCGTTCTGAAACCCAGGGTGATGGAAATGATGAAAGAGTATATCAAGAATGCACATCCTGCAGACCAAAAGGTAAAAGACATGCAGGAAATGCTTGCTATGCTGCGGAGAAGACCTTCTACCAAAATTACCTTTGATGAAATGAATGCCATCATCAAACAAAAACAGATTGCAAAATATAAAGCTGAGCTGGCTGCAAAACAATCTACCACTGTGTATACGCCCAGTACTGCCCAAAATACATATGTTGTCAACACTACTGCCAATAGCGCAATTCCCAACACTGAAGCAGAAGAGTTCAACATGTTAATGGCAGTCTCTCCTGTAGAACATAAAAACAGGACTGTAAAAATTTTAAATTCCTTATTTGATAATGATCCTAATGCTAAGGAATGCATTGTTTTGATTCAAAATAAGTCAGACTGCAATATCATTGTAAGAATGGAAGGTGTAGGAACTACCAAATATAGACTGGCAGTTCCTGCTCAGGGCGAAGGCTCCATTGTTATAGAAAAAGGGCAATATCTTTTTACCAGCCTGGTTTGCGGAGCTCAGTATGCTTCACAAAAAACAATTGAAAGACCCATTATGGTGGCTCTGGGAAGTCAATAATACACACCAAAGGCAAATTATCTCTATGTCTTTTACCACCAAAAGACATAGAGACTCCATAAATTTTCACTATTTTTGCACTCATTTTATAACTCAATGGGCAAGAATAAATTAGCAAGATTTGCAGAAAACAAAATATTACCGAATGTAATCCAGCCAACAAGGGAAGATGCTTTAAATGGTTTCGATCTTAAAGGAAAATGGAGAGACAATTTCTTTAAAAATGATAATCCAGTTATACTGGAATTAGGTTGTGGAAAAGGGGAATATTCTGTAGGGCTCGCAAAAACATTTCCTGAAAAAAACTTTATCGGAGTAGATATTAAAGGAGCAAGATTTTGGTTTGGCGCAAAAGAAGCTGTAGAAAACAACATGAATAATGTAGCGTTTTTGAGAACTCAGATTGAGCTTGTTGATTATTTCTTTGCAGAAAATGAAGTTGACGAAATTTGGATTACATTCCCGGATCCACAGATTAAATACAAAAGAACAAAACACAGATTAACACATCCGGATTTTTTAAACCGATATAAAAAGTTCCTGAAGCCAGGAGGTATCATTCACCTTAAAACCGATTCAGAATTCCTGCATGGGTATACGCTTGGATATCTGCAAGGAGCAGGTTATGAGATCATTTCTGCCCACCATGATATATATGGTGCACCAGAATACGATCCTAATACAGAGCATTTGAGAGATATCAAAACGTATTATGAAGAGCTATTCTCAGCGAAAGGAAAAACCATTACTTATATCAAATTCCGGATAAACTGATGAATTAAACGATATGATGAAAAAAAATTTTTTAACAATTTTATTCTTCACATTTCTTATCTCCAACTTTACACAGGCCCAAAAGAGCAGTAAAGACATTTTAAAAAGCACAAATATTAAAGAAATTGAAGAATACCTGAAGAACGCACACCCTGACGATCCTAAAAAAACCGTGCTGAAGCCCAAGCTTATTGCTTTAAAAAACTCCGAATGGACAAAGGGTGCACTTACTGCCAAACCTATGGAAGCAAGGTCTGTTATTGCGGATATTCCGAAGAACGCGATGAGGAATCCTGATTCTGATGATGCGGAAGAGTTTAGAAAGCTTATTGCTGAAACATCTGCTGAACATAAGGAGAAGACAGTAAAGGTGCTGAACGCTATGTTTAATGAGGATATCAGCCGCAATGAAGCTATTCTCTTATTCAAAAATAATTCTGACTGCAATATTGTATTACGGATAGAAGGAAAAGAGTTTTATAATCTTGCAGTTCCTGCTCGTGCAGAAAACTTCATTGTACTTAAAAAAGATTCATATACGCTTAGCAGCAACATCTGTGATATGAAATATTCCTCTCAGAAAGACATTAAAAAAAGTATATTTGTAACAATAGACAACCCGAAACCCTCCAATGTTGAACTGAAATCAATTCAAAAGGAGCAGATAACGGAGCAATCACAGAAAAAACAAAAGTCAAAAAATAAAATAGGATGAAAAAACTATTAGTTCTTACCGGAACTTCATTGATTCTTGCCAGCTGTAATGTCAATTATGGAGCCTACCCGGGAGGAACTTCCTACCCTTATCCTGCCAACAATTCCGGTAACAGAGCCAATACAGAAAGAGAGTACAATGATCTTATAAAGACTTATAAACCGGAAACAGCCGACGTACTTAATGACCTTCTTAATAGTGATGATCCTAAAAATCCCAGGACCTCTATTTCTGTAGAAAATAAATCCCCATGCAATATGGTGCTTACAGTAAGCGGAGGTAATTTTTTCAAGAAAATTCCTATTGGTGCCGGTAAGATAGGATACACTATGGTTCCTAAAAATCAGAACTACAGATTATCCGGGGTTGTGTGCAACTCTATTTACCAGTCTACAAAGTTTGTCACAACTTCTTATTCTGTAAAACTTTCAAACTAACATACAGCCCGCAGAGTTTCTGTGGGTTTTTATTTTAAATAAAAAATTCTGATATTTTCTTGCAATGAATAGCCAAAAGATACTAAACAAGATTATTTTAAAACTTTCAAGGTAAAATTGATCACTAAGTATAAAAATGAGTTTTATACATACTTTTCTAAGAAATAGCTCTTGTATATAAATAAAAAAACGCTGGACCGAAATCCAGCGTTTTTCCTATATTAAAGAAAATCTTCAATTATTCTGCATCGAAATCAGCATCTGTATCAGCAGATACTTTTTCTCCTTCTTCTTTAGATTTTTCTTTATCAGCTTTTCTTTGAGACTGACCTTCTTTGATAGATTCAGAAACTACGCTAAGGATCATATCAATAGACTTAGAAGCATCATCGTTTCCTGGGATAACGAAGTCAACTTTTCTAGGGTCAGAGTTTGTATCAACGATACCGAAAACTGGAATACCAAGTTTCTTAGCTTCAGTTACCGCGATGTGTTCTCTCAAGATATCAACTACAAATACAGCAGATGGAAGTCTCACCATGTCAGCGATAGAACCTAAGTTCTTCTCCAGGTTAGCTCTTTGTCTGTCAACTTGTAATCTTTCTTTTTTAGATAAAGTTTCGAATGTACCGTCTTTTTTCATTTTGTCGATAGCATTCATCTTCTTTACAGCCTTTCTGATAGTAACGAAGTTCGTTAACATACCACCTGGCCATCTTTCTGTAATATAAGGCATATTAAGTTCAGAAGCGTGTTTTGCAACTACTTCTTTCGCTTGCTTTTTAGTCGCTACGAAAAGAACTTTTTTACCTGCAGAAGTTAATTTTTCTAAAGCGCTGCATGCTTCATCTAATTTAACTGCTGTTTTATGTAAGTCTACAATGTGAATACCGTTTTTCTCCATAAAAATGTATGGAGCCATATTTGGATTCCACTTTCTAGTCATGTGACCGAAGTGTACGCCAGCCTCTAAAAGGTCTTTTACATTTGCTTTTGCCATGTTTTCTGTTTTTGTTAGTTTACTTTCCGTCTTTTAAACAATCAACAACTTCTTTAGATGGGAGAAGCGTTTGGATGCTAAACGTAACGGGCAATTGGCGGTCTGCTTTTTGCTTTTGGCAATGGGCTTTTCGCCGAGATTAAGTTTAAAAAAAATTTAATACATTTCTGTAGCCAGTAGCCATAAGCCATCTGCCAACGAGAAATCTTAACGTTTTGAGAATTGGAATCTCTTTCTTGCTTTTTTCTGACCTGGCTTCTTTCTTTCCACCATTCTTGCGTCTCTTGTAAGTAAACCAGCTGGCTTCAATGCTAATCTGAACTCAGCGTTGATTTCGCATAAAGCTCTAGAAATACCTAATCTGATAGCCTCTGCCTGACCTGTATTTCCACCACCGAATACGTTTACGGTAACGTCATACTGACCAACAGTCTCAGAAAGGATAAACGGTTGGTTTAATTTGTAAACCATCACGTCTGTAGAGAAATATTCTTTAGCATCTTTACCGTTTACTGTAATAACACCAGAACCTGGTTTTACATAAACTCTAGCTACAGAAGTTTTTCTTCTTCCGATTTTGTGAACTATAGACATAATTAATTATTTAAATTCGTTAACATTAATTGTTTTTGGCTGTTGAGCTTCATGTTTGTGCTCAGTTCCTTCATATAAATAAAGGTTCTTAAGGATAGCAGCTCCTAATCTGTTTTTAGGCAACATACCTTTTACAGACTTTTCTAATACCTTTAAAGAATCTTTCTTTTGAAGTTCAGCCGCAGTCATAGACTTCTGCCCACCAGGGTATCCTGTATGCCAGATATAAGTCTTATCAGCCCACTTGTTTCCGGAAAGTGTAATTTTCCCAGCATTCAAAACGATTACGTTATCACCACAATCTACGTGAGGTGTGTAGTTCGTTTTGTGCTTACCTCTCAAAATCTTTGCAACCGTAGAAGCTAATCTACCTAACGGCTGTCCTTCAGCGTCTACCACAACCCATTCTTTATTAGCAGTAGCTTTGTTCGCTGAAACAGTTTTGTAACTTAATGTATTCACACGTTTTAGTTAAAGATTAAACATAATTTACCCCTAAAAGGGTGTGCAAAGGTACAAATTATTTTTGTAACCCAAAAACATATTTTATTTAATCTATATAATCTTTTCCCTGCCCCCTTCTATTAATAGATTTTAACACTATTTACAATTTTGGCACAGATCTTGAAAACTCATGAGCCGATGAAAAATACACTTCCAAGATTCTAAAAACACCAATGAAACAGCAAAGAGTTTATTCCCTCAACTCTTTCTTTTATTAAGTTTACTGTAACGATTCTGTAAGATATATTAACATCATCACAATTTCATCGAAATAATTATATTTGTGGCAATCATATTCCATAATCATGAGCCACGGAAAAATAAGAGATGATAAAACCTGCCTCAACTGCGGGCATCAGGTTGAAGAAAGGTTTTGTCCCCACTGCGGACAGGAAAATACTGAAAGACGACAGCCCTTCTACTTTCTTTTCACCCATTTCATTGAAGACTTCACTCATTATGACGGGCAGTTCTGGGGAACAGTAAAAAATTTGTTATTTAGACCCGGCAAACTGACAAACACTTATCTGGAAGGAAAGAGACAGAAATTCGTTCCTCCTGTAAAGCTTTATATTTTTGTCAGTTTCATTACATTTTTCGTTTTTGCTCTGTTTCCTATGGTTAATATAGGCTCTACAAAAGAGGGAAATAGTGGTGAAAATAATAAAACAAACTTTTTAAAAGTCATGAAACCTGTCGGAAAACAAAAGCTTATAGACAGTATAAAAGCAAAAAAATATCTGACTGAAAAAGACTCTCTTGCGATTGAAGGAATAAAAGCAGTTCCTGACTCTTCTGAAATAGAAGATATGATTGACATGGACAAAACAATAGATCCGGATTTTACTTTTGGTGACTACAAAACCAGGAAGGCTTATGATTCTGCTAAAGCCAAAAATCCGTCATCTCTTAGTTTTATTGAAGCCCCTATCATTCACAAATTCTTTGAGCTTAAAGAAAAAGGCGTGAAGAAAAAGGAAATTATTGCCGGTATGGTAGAAAAGTCATTTCATAATCTCCCAAAAGCACTTTTTATCTATCTCCCTCTTTTCGCATTATTTTTATGGATCTTTCATAGTAAGAAAAAATGGTGGTACTTTGATCACGGAATTTTCACGCTGCATTACTTCTCGTTTTTACTGCTTACCATATTATTGATATTCTTACTTACCAAATTGGCGGGTCTCACAGACTTCTGGCTGATTAATACCATTTTATATTTAGCAATATCACTCCTGTCATTATACACTATGGCCTATTTCTTTATTGCTCACAGGCGGGTTTATCGCGCCCATGGTTTGGTAAGCATTATTCTCGGAATGATATTATTCACCATTAACTTTATTGCATTCATGTTTTTGCTTTTAGGCCTTGCTCTAATAAGTTTCATGATGATTCATTAATAATAAAAGAGGCTTTCAATTGTGAAAGCCTCTTTTATTTATTTTCTTAATGACTTAGTTGCCCTAAAGCTTGCTATTACATAATAGGCTACAAACACCATAGAAAACTTTAGAATGGATGGAATAGCCAGTTCAAGTTTAAAAATTAAAGTACCTGCACCAACCAGAATCGCCATCACTACAAAAGACAGTCCCAGTTTTTTAGCCAGTGTAAAATCTGGAGTATCCAAATAATAAGCAATACCCCAGGCCGCACCAAAAGCAATAGCATAATAGAACTCCAAACCAATGTTTTCTGAACTTAAAAAGAAATAATTAATCAGGAAGCTTACTACAGTTCCCAATGCGAAATATATCAACGCTTTTTGCATGTCTGTAAAAATATGCTGCAAAAATAGAGAATTTAATCGGGGTGCAGAATTGTCGCAAACATTTAATTATTGAAACCAACAATATCACCCAAAAAGGTAATTGACCACAAACATTACAAATTATAAATTTGAAATAGAATCAGGAGCTGAGATATCCTCCTAATCATTTTGCAGGGTATCGAAGAGGAAACATCTGATTTTTCAAAAATTAAAAAAACAATTACAAACCAAAAAAACAATAGACATGAAAAAGATTCCAAAAAAAACAGTAGAAATTACGGACTTTAACGAAGACAATGTTGAAGTGAATGTAATAATCAGTGCCAATACACAATTTGGTGATCCCCATTTTATCATCAATGGAACCCGGATAGATGACAACAATTTAAAAGATGACGGATTTTCTTTTACTATTCCAAAAGCAGATGTAAAGTCCGGTAATTTACTTTTTGCAACTTCTTTTAATATTAATATGCAGGTAAACCATCTGCAGATCTTAATCAATACATGCAGAATAAAATTCGAGTTCCCTCAAATTCCTAGCAAGAATTTTGACTTCAACCCCTTTAAAGGTAAAACAACCGAAGATTTAGCTGGCAGATTCATCTATGGAGTCTATAAGTACATAAATATTGAGCTATGAAAAAGATATTACTAGTAACTCTGACAGTTGGATCAACATTACTATTTTCTCAAAACAAAAAAATTAGTGCAGAGTTAAACAAGCTGGAGCTTTCCAATGCTCCAAGTGTAATACTTCTCGGCTTGGCAACTTCTGATCTGGAAACCCCAAAATCGAAAAAAGCATTCATGACCAGTATTGTGAATTCTTTCAGCGAAAATGAAGGTCTTCCCAATGCGTACGCAGTAGAACTTACCCCGACCCATTTATTTCCTCTGACGGAAATGGATGCGTTGAAATACGCTGGCATTAAAACCATCAAAAATGCTGATAATAGAAAAGAGGAGTATAAAAATAACATTTTCAGTGAAGCAAAAAACGTTTCAGTCTCATTTGCCTTTCTGAAAAATTATAAAATTGAAAATCTTGAAACGGAAAATCCTTCGGTATCTTTTTCTTTGCGAACTACAGTAGTTAAAATAAGAAATAAAAAAAATATAGAGGCTATCACAACCTCAAACACGAATATATCAAAGGAATTAACCGATATCCAGGAAGAGTTTAGAAAATCAAAGGAATATAATGATATAGAAGCATCCAATGCCAGCCCAGATGAAAAAAATGAGATGAGGGTAAAAGCGCTAGAAAAGTTCGTCCCAGATTACTACAAGACAGAAACTGAAAATTATAAAAAATACCTTGACGAAAAACCTGCTTTTCAATTAGATGTCGCTTCGGCCTACAGTACTTTCTTTTTAGATAACCAGTTTAAAAATAATCAATTCGGGAAATTTGGGGTTTGGCTGACAATGAGTTCTGGAATCAATCTGGAAAGGAGAAATCAAGAGCCAAAGCCAAAATCAGCTGAAGAACAAAAGTTAGCCGCAAATCAAAAGAACGAAAAGCCCAAAGTAATGATCAAAGAAACCCCTGAAGACCCTTCAAAGATTGAAAAACGATTAAATTTTTATGCCGTTGCAAGATACATGCAGGACAAAACAGTTTATGATGTTGCCAACGGGTTCAGCAAAACCAACAATTATGATTTTGGTGGAAAAATAGAGCTTGTTTATAATAAATTTTCCATTGGGTATGAATTCATTTACAGAAGCAGTGATTTAGACAATACCTATCGTTCTAACGGAATCATTAACTATAAAGTATCCGACAGCGTTTATATTAATGCAGCTTTTGGAAAGAATTATGGTGATAAGGATAATCTGATTTCATTTTTAGGGTTGAACTGGGGATTGGACAGCAAAAGAAAAACACTTTTTTCAGAGAAACAATAAAGGAAGCTTTCTGAAACCAAACTTATGGTTAAAAATGTCGGTAGATTTTGATCTGCCGACATTTTTATTATTACAGAGCAGCGTAATAATCTGTAAAATACTGATTCAGCCTCTGACAAAGTCTACAAAACCAAAAAAAAACAATTATTATAAATGTTTAAAAATCAAAACATTAAATTACAAGTCTTGGTTTTCATTTTATTACTATATTTGAGAACTTAGAAACTGTCTAGAATTTTTATGGAAACCCAAAAATATACTCCAACCAACAAGGTAAGAATCGTAACTGCTGCCTCATTATTTGACGGGCATGATGCTGCAATCAATATTATGCGTCGTGTCATCCAGGGAACAGGATGCGAAGTGATCCACTTAGGACACGATAAATCAGCAGAAGAAGTTGTAAATACAGCAATCCAGGAAGATGCTAATGCTATTGCATTAACTTCTTATCAGGGAGGTCATAACGAATATTTTAAATATATTTATGATCTTTTGAGGGAGAAAAATTCACCGCAGATCAAAATTTTTGGCGGCGGTGGCGGTGTAATCCTTCCGGAAGAAATCAAAGACCTGATGTCTTACGGAATCGACAGAATTTATTCTCCGGATGATGGCCGTGAGCTGGGACTTCAGGGAATGATTGATGATCTGGTACAAAGATCAGATTTTGCTACAGGAAAAGATGTTACAGCAAAAGATCTTGATGATATCAGCTTTGAAAATCCGTCAAGCATTGCTCAAATTATTTCAGCTGTTGAAAACTTCTCAGAAGAAAAACCTGAGCTTGTAAAAGCAATCGATGAAAAATCTAAAGATCTGACTATTCCAATCATTGGTATTACAGGTACCGGAGGAGCTGGTAAATCATCACTAACAGATGAATTGGTAAGACGTTTCTTACGTTCAAATAAGGATAAAAAAATCGCTATTATTTCCATTGACCCTTCGAAAAAGAAAACCGGAGGGGCTTTATTAGGCGACAGAATCCGTATGAACGCGATCAATGATCCAAGAGTTTATATGCGTTCTATGGCAACCAGAGAAAATAACGTTTCTGTTTCTCCTTTCATTCACTCTGCACTGAATGTATTGAAACTGGCCCGTCCTGATATCATCATTCTTGAAACTTCGGGGATCGGGCAGTCTGGTTCAGAAGTTTCTGATTTTGCGGACGTTTCCATGTATGTAATGACTCCAGAATATGGAGCATCCACTCAGTTGGAAAAAATCGACATGTTAGACTATGCAGATCTTGTCGCATTGAATAAATCTGACAAGCGTGGTGCATTGGATGCACTTCAGGCGGTAAGAAAACAGTTCCAGAGAAATCATTTACTATGGGAAAGCCCGTTAGACGATATGCCGGTATATGCAACCAAAGCATCTCAGTTTAATGATCATGGAACTACAGAATTATACAACAGATTGGTTTCAAAAGTAAATGATAAATTCTCTGAATTAAATCTAAAAACCTTTGTAGAACAGGAAATTACAGAAGAAGTAACCATCATTCCTCCGAAAAGAGTCCGTTACCTTTCTGAAATCGTTGAAAACAATAAACAATACGACATCAATATTGAAAAACAGGCAGAATTAGCCAGAAAAATGTATCATATTGAAGGCGTTAAAAATATCATTTCCAATGACGTTCTGGATGCTGAATATCAAAAAGCAGAAAAAGAACTTCAACAGGATAATATCGACTTCCTAAAGACTTGGGACGACACGAAAAAAGCTTTCCATGCAGAGTTTTATTCTTATTTTGTGAGAGGAAAAGAGATCAAGGTTGAAACTTCTACTGAGTCTTTATCTCACTTAAGAATTCCAAAAATTGCATTACCAAAATACAATGACTGGGGAGATCTGATCAAATGGAAAGGACAGGAAAACCTTCCGGGAAGCTTCCCTTACACTGCAGGTATTTATCCGTTCAAGAGAACCGGAGAAGATCCTACAAGAATGTTTGCAGGAGAAGGAGGTCCTGAAAGAACCAACAGAAGATTCCATTATGTTTCTGCAGAAATGCCTGCAAAACGTTTATCTACAGCTTTTGACTCTGTTACACTATACGGTCAGGATCCGGCTTTACCACCGGATATTTATGGTAAAATCGGAAATGCGGGAGTTTCTATTGCAACACTGGATGATGCCAAGAAATTATATTCCGGATTTGATCTTGTGAATGCATTGACTTCGGTTTCAATGACGATCAACGGTCCTGCACCAATGCTGCTGGCTTTCTTTATGAATGCCGCCATTGATCAGAATGTTGAAAAATATATTAAAGAAAACGGTTTAGCATCTAAAGTTGAAGCTAAGCTTAAAGAAAAATTTGACGATAAAGGGTTAGAAAGACCGAAATACAACGGTGAGCTTCCTCCATCCAACAATGGTTTAGGATTACAGCTTTTGGGATTAACAGGTGATGAAGTAATCCCTGCTGATGTCTATGCAGAAATCAAAGCTAAAACGATTGCTACGGTTCGTGGCACCGTTCAGGCTGATATCTTAAAAGAAGACCAGGCACAGAATACATGTATCTTCTCTACGGAGTTTGCCTTAAGATTAATGGGTGACGTTCAGGAATATTTCATCAGAGAAAAAGTAAGAAACTTCTACTCTGTTTCTATTTCAGGATACCATATTGCCGAAGCGGGAGCGAATCCGGTTTCCCAATTAGCATTCACACTGGCTAATGGTTTCACTTATGTGGAATATTACTTAAGCCGTGGAATGGATATCAATGATTTTGCACCGAACTTATCTTTCTTCTTCTCCAATGGTATTGATCCTGAATATTCAGTAATCGGACGCGTGGCAAGAAGAATCTGGGCAAAAGCAATGAAATTAAAATACGGCGCAGACGAAAGAAGCCAGATGCTGAAATACCACATCCAGACTTCAGGACGTTCTCTGCACGCTCAGGAAATTGATTTCAACGATATCAGAACCACTCTTCAGGCTCTTTATGCAATCTATGATAACTGTAATTCACTTCACACCAATGCGTATGACGAAGCGATCACAACTCCTACTGAGCAGTCTGTAAGAAGAGCGATGGCAATTCAGCTGATCATCAACAAAGAATTAGGATTGGCTAAAAACGAAAATCCGCTTCAGGGATCATTCATCATTGAAGAATTAACGGATCTTGTAGAAGAAGCTGTATATGCAGAATTCGACAGAATCACAGAAAGAGGCGGTGTTCTTGGAGCAATGGAAACGATGTACCAACGTTCAAAAATCCAGGAAGAATCCATGCATTACGAGTGGCTGAAGCATACTGGTGAATATCCGATCATCGGAGTAAATACTTTCTTAGGAAAAGATGGTTCTCCAACCGTTTTACCAGGAGAAGTTATCCGTTCTACTGAAGAGGAGAAACAGGCACAGATTGAATCTCTTCACAACTTCCAGCAGGCGAATGACAGCAAATCTGAAGAAGCCTTGAAACAACTTCAGCATGCAGCTATTAACCAGCAAAACTTATTTGAAGTAATGATGGATGCCGTGAAATATTGTTCTCTGGGACAAATTACCAATGCTTTATTTGAAGTAGGCGGTAAGTACAGAAGAAACATGTAAACCATAATTGGACATACATTTTTTATAAATCAAACCTCAAAGAAATTCTTTGAGGTTTTGTTATTTTTAATGTGAAAAAACACTAAATTTTGATGCGTTTATTTATAATGTTTGTTAAAAATTAAAAATAAAATGATCTGATCCTCTATATTTACCATCAAAAAAAATTGAATGAGAACATATATTAAAATTATTTCGGTGTTTGGTCTTTTTGTAGCGTTAGGTTCCTGTAAAACATCTAATGTAGATACCTCTCATAAAAGCGATATGGCTAGAAACGCTGAAGAACTACAAAAAAGAGAACAGGCGGAGAAAAATAGAGTTGATGTTACAAGCTCCCTAAACAATTACGGAAAGCCAGCTTCAAAATAAGGAAGTCTCCTTTGTAAATAAAATCTCCTTATTTTTGGGAGATTTTAATTTTACAATGAAACCAAAAGCTTTATTCAACTGGAGCAGCGGAAAAGATTCCGCCCTTGCTCTTTACAAAATACTACAGGAAGATCAATATGAGATTTCTACTCTGCTTACCAGCATCAATCAGGAATTCCAAAGGATTTCTATGCACGGTGTGCCTATTTCTCTTTTAGAAAAGCAGGCCGAAAGTCTTGGAATTCCGTTAATTAAAATGGAACTTCCTAAAGAACCCTCTATGGAAGAATACCAACAGATCATGAGTACAACAATGACTGGAATTAAAGCTCAGGGTATTACCCATTCCATTTTTGGAGATATTTTTCTGGAAGATCTGAGAAAATACAGGGAAGACCAGTTAACGGCCATCGGTATGAAAGCCGTATTTCCTCTGTGGAAACAAGATACAACTAACCTCATTCATGAATTTTTAGATCTTGGCTTTAAAACAATTGTAACATGTGTGAACGGATCTTATCTTGATCAAAGCTTCGCTGGACGAATTATTGATCAGCAATTCATTGATGACCTTCCTGAAAATGTAGATCCATGCGGAGAAAACGGAGAGTTTCATACTTTTACTTTTGATGGCCCTATTTTCAAAAATCCGGTTCAGTTCGAAATAGGAGAAACAGTTAAAAAGACTTATCCTAAACCTAAAACAACTCCTGAAGAAGAAGATGGGGAATATGTTTTCTGGTTCCGTGATCTGCTATTAAAATAAGCCTGTGAATATTCTTTCACAGGTTTTTTAATGTATTATTTTTCAAAAATACTTCCATTCATAGCACTTAAATTTTCCACAAAAGCGGATTACCTCTGCATTAACCTGATCATGCAGGCGATCTTAGCACGCAATTTGCTTCCCATACTGCTCTTTTGGATATTTTGCTATCTTTAAGAATATCAATCATCATTAAAAAATACAACACCTGTGATCAAAAATTTAGTATTCCTGTCCTTTTTTTGTTTTTTATTTTCCTGTACAACAACCGAGGTTCAACAAATTGCCCCTGTTGATAAAAAAGCCATCATTGATTCTACCATTACCGCTTTTCAGAAAACCCTTTTAGAACAACAGATTGATTCTACTTTCAAGAAGTACCATTTCAATGGAAGTATTGCCGTTTTTAAAGATTCTACTCCACTTTACAGACGAGAAAACGGATATTCTGACTTTAAGAAGAAAACTAAAATTGACAGTAATACCATTTTTGCAATAGGTTCGGTTAGCAAGCAGTTCACGGCTGTTTTGATCTTGCTTCAAATGGAAGAAGGAAAACTTAATGTGACAGATAAGGCATCAAAATACCTGAAAGAATTTCAGATCAAAGAATATGAAAACATTACCATTCATCAGCTGTTAAATCATACTTCCGGGTTGAATCTGATGGGCGGAAAACTGATGTTTAAAAGCGGATCAGATTTCTTTTATTCCAACGATGGATTCAATGCACTTGGAAAGATTGTGGAAAAAGTATCCGGAAAATCATATCATGAAAATGCATTGGAACTTTTTAAAAGATCAGGAATGACTCATTCCTCAACGGGAGATAGTTTTCAAGGAACTCATTTTGCCAGTGCTTATGTTGGAACTCCTGTCAAATTCTCTGAGGTCCCCAATATGCCGAAAAGATTAGGCGGACCAGAAATAGGAACACCTGCCGGTGGAATATTATCTACCATTCAGGATCTTCATTCATGGAATAATGCTCTGTACGGAGGAAAAATTCTAAAACCTGAAACCCTGAAACTCTTTATGGCTAAGAGTGCGGAAAGACACCATGCTATTTTTGGGAAAATGGGTTACGCTTACGGAATCATGCTTAATATCGGCCAGCCCAATTCTTATTTTCACAGTGGTTATGTGAAAGGCTCTCCCTCTTTAAATATTTATTATCCGGGCACAAAAACATCCGTAATCATTCTATCTAATATTGCTGATGAGGAAAAAGGAAAAGGTTTGATCTTCAGACCGCATATTGAAGTAAAAAAGATCACTGATCATCTTGAGAATACGCTTACAGAGCTTAGATCAAAACATTAGTTTTAATAGTACTTTATTTATACCGGCTTAAGGAATTCCTGCATTTTTAATAAATTTTTTTTATGCTCAATAAAATTGAATAATGCAAAAACAAGAGCTACCTGTAATAGAAAAGGAAGGATCAAAGTCATGAGAAACCCTGCAACATCAGTATAATTGTGTTCTCTGAAAAACTGGTAAGCATAATCTCCGCTCCTTATTGCCACTTGCATCATGGAACTGGCACAAACAATCGTTAATCCCAGATTCTGCTGGTACATCGTGTAAAGAGATTTCCCCTTGTATTTAAAGTCAGTTTTAATATATTTCCAGATTTTATAATTTAAAATCCAGATTAATATCGTTACCAATACAAACGAGCCATTCAGTAGTTTAAAGAACAGATCATATTGCTTTTGATTTCCTGACATAAAAATCAGCGATAAGTTAACAGCAAAAGCCAGAACCCCTACAATCAAAGATTTTTTAAAAAGCCCTTTGTATTTTTCGTGAATGATTTTCCTGGCAATCAATGGAATTTGAGTTGGATAAAACAATAAGTAATTAACCATTTTAAACTCTCCATTCCATGATTCTTTTACCTTTAAGAAAGCTTTCTCAAAACTGATATTTTCATTGAACTGCATATCCGAAATCTGGCTGATCATATGATCTCTGATTTCTACCAGAATATCCAGAGAAAGCTGCTGACCTAACAGATAATCCGTAATTTTATTTTCCTGTACTTCGGTGATCATATATTGAATATTGTCTGTAGGTTAAGTAAATAACTTTTCATCTCGTTTTCCTGCTCTGTCTGCTGTTTTTTACCTTTTTCAGTCAGCAGATAATATTTACGGTCTCTCCCGTTGATCTTTTGAATTTCGGAAGTTATCATTCCGTCACTTTCCAGTTTGTGCAGCAGCGGATAGAGTGCACCTTCCGTCATTTCAAGCTCTCCCAGAGTAAGTTCTTTCGCTCTTTGGGTAATTTGATACCCATACATTTTAATTTCTTTTGAGAGGAGCTTCAAAATAATATTCTGCAGGGTACCTTTATAGAGACTACTCTTTTTCATAGAATGATTTGTATACATTGCAAACTTATGCATAATTTTCTTATGTATATTAAATTAATATAAAAACTTTTTAAATTGCTGTATGAAAAAAATGTACTTCATAGCGATTTATCCTCCACAGGAGATTATTGAAGAAGTAAAAGTCTTTAAAAAAGATCTGTTAATGAATTATGCCAATTCCAAAGCGTTGAAAAACGAGGCTCATATTACACTATTTCCTCCCTTTTCAAGAGAAATTGAAATGGAGGGCGATATTCATATTGCTTTTCAGAAGATCAATACAGAAATCCCCCCTTTTGAAGTAGAAATGGATGGCTTTGGAAGCTTTCCCAATCCTAAAAATCCTGTACTCTATATTCAGCCAAAAGAAAATATTCATTTAACAGAGCTTTATCATAGGGTAAAAGAGTACTTTAATTTTGCCCAGTATTCTTTTCATCCTCATATGACTGTAGGATTCAGAGATCTGACCTGGGAAAATTATCTTAAGGCCTGGGAAAAATATGAAAACAAGGAATACAAAACTAAATTTTTAGTAGATAAAATAATCCTTCTTCGTCATGATGGCCAGTGGATACCTATAGCAGAGAAAAAACTGAAAAAATAAAACCGCTGATGGAGCCGGTTGAGCTTTATTTCTCATTTATAATCTTCTGGATCAGTTTTTCAGAAATATCATGCACACATGTATTTTTTTAAAATCCTGTTTTTCTTTAATAAGGATTCCAGTAACATGAAGAATATTATGATTGTGTACTTTCATATGAATTAAAATCTTTGCGGATACTTTTTTACACTTAAAAGATAGAAAGTCATATCTTTGAAGCAATGATTTCAGAGAAAATAATTTTAGGAATTGACCCGGGGACAACGGTAATGGGATTTGGTATTATCTCCGTAAAAAAAGGAAAAATGGAGATGGTCTCTATTCATGAACTGATCTTAAAAAAATATCCCAATCACGAAACTAAACTGAAGTATATCTTTGAAAGAACACTATCTCTCATTGACGAATTTCACCCTGATGAAGTCGCTCTTGAAGCTCCTTTCTACGGAAAAAACGTGCAGAGTATGCTTAAACTTGGACGTGCTCAGGGCGTTGCCATGGCTGCCAGTCTCTACAGAAATATCCCTATTACCGAATATTCTCCAAAAAAAATCAAGATGGCAATCACCGGAAATGGAAATGCCAGTAAGGAACAGGTAGCAGGTATGCTTCAAAACCTTCTTAAATTAAAGGAATTTCCTACAAAATATCTAGATGCATCGGATGGTCTTGCCGTAGCAGTATGTCATCACTTTAATTCCGGGACGATTGCAGATACGAAATCGTATTCGGGATGGGAGAGTTTTCTGAAACAGAATCCGGACAGACTGAAATAGCTTTTTACAAATTTTCAAAATTAAAAATTAACACCCTTAAAAACAGCACCTTATACAAATACACATAATTACTTGGTAAAACATAATACTATCTTTTACATTGGTATGATTTTTAGTACTACCTTTGTATAAATTTTCAGTTATGAAAACAAACCAACAAACTATAAATCAAGGGACTCATAAAATAAACTGGTTCCAAAAGTTTCTGATGGTATGTTCAGGCGGGAACATCCATATTTTAAGAAAGACTCCGAGTGAATGGAATAAATTTTCCGGCATTGGAGGGATTGTCCTTTTCACTGCAGTATTCGCCACTTTGTCTGCAGGCTATGCTATGTATACAGTATTCGACAATATTTGGGCGGCTGTAGGATTTGGAATCTTATGGGGTCTGATGATTTTCAATCTTGACCGTTATATTGTTTCTTCCATCAAAAAAACAGGAACATGGTGGAATCAGATTCTGATGGCTATTCCCCGTCTCATCCTTGCTACGTTCCTGGGAATTATTATTTCCAAACCTTTAGAGCTTAAAATCTTTGAAAAGGAGGTGAATAAACAGCTGAACACTATCATTCAAAGAAATAAAAAACAGCTTCAGGGAGAAATGAACGGCAGGATTCTTCAACAGAGCGGTCCTTTTGAAACCGAAAAGCAGCAGATTTCAGGAAAGATCGCTCAATATCAGCGGTCGTACGACTCAGCTTCTGTAGAGCTTGAAAAAGAAATCCTGGGTAAACAATCGGGATTAACCAGTGGAAAAGAAGGTTATGGTCCCAATGCAAAACGTAAGCAGCAATTAAAGGAGCAACGCAGACTGGATCTGGAAAATTATCAGAAGCAGGCAGCGCCAAGACTGGAATATTTAGACAAAGAAATATCCAAGGTATACACGAATCTGGAAACGGAAAGAAAATCTACAGAAACATTTGAAGATAAATTCAATGGTTTTGCGGCAAGGCTACAGGCCCTGGACGAACTTGGTAAAAATTCTGCGATCATTGGACTTGCAGCCACTTTTATCATGGGATTGTTTATCTGTCTTGAGATTTCTCCGGTACTGGTAAAACTGATCTCTCATATAGGACCCTATGATTATCTTTTAGAAAAAACAGAAAACGATTTCAGGTTATATTCCAAAGAAAAAATTGAAAAAGGAAATGCACTGACTGATTTCAGAATCGATGATTTTAAAGATAATCTGAAAAATTAAAGTGATCTTTTCATATACTATCCAATCTTAAACATTAGAGAAAAAATCTATAATAAATCATTTTCTAATAAATAAAACCTAACCTTTTGTTATATAACGAAAGGTTTTTCTTTTAATTAAGCGTTTTATGTAAAATATTTTCTAATTTTATACTACATAAAATCCTTATTATCATGAAAAACTTAATTTTTGCATGTACACTGCTGATAGGCAGCGCATTTTCTCCTGCTCTGAAAGCACAGGCATCAGAACCATTTTTAGGCCAAATAGCCTTTGTACCTTATAATTTTGCTCCAAAATACTGGGCAGAATGTAATGGGCAGCTTTTGCCCATCGCACAAAATCAAGCATTGTTTTCATTGTTAGGAACTACCTATGGAGGAAACGGAATTACCACATTTGCTTTACCTGATATGAGGGGAAGAGTAGTTGTTCATAACGGACAGGCTCCGGGAGGACCTACAACATACACAATGGGACAAACCGGCGGAGCTGAAAGTGTAACATTACTGATAACACAAATGCCGGCTCACAATCATACTATAAATGCAGTAACGGCGGAAGGGAATCAAAATTCTCCAACTAACAACCTTCCGGCAGATACCAAAATTCTTGATAAAGAATATTCTGATGCATCAGCAAACACTACTATGAAGAGTACAATGGTAAACAACGCCGGAGGAAGCCAGCCCCATGAAAACAGACCTCCCTTTATTACCCTGAAATGCATCATTGCATTAGCTGGAGTATTTCCATCGCAAAACTAATAATTATGAAAATTCTTTACTTACTATGTCTTGCTATAGGAAGCTCAGCTTTCACGCAGACAATAACTTTCAGTGGATGTCCTAATCTGTTTGACAGTCCACCTAATACTTTTGTATTTAACAAAACTGGAGTAGATGCCTTTAGTAAGAACATCTATATGACTACCCCTATTGATGGCGGACAAGATTGTAGCGGATTAGGTACCTGCGAATTTAAAATCCAATGGAACAATACGCTTACAAGATGGGAGTTTCTTGGAGATGAAGGAAACGGAACATTTACCACTCCGTCTTTGCTTTATTATAATTCAACAGGAAATAATTCTCTTCCTATCCCTCCTGGTAATATTGTTGGAACCTGGGTAGAGAATACAGCAATTACAAACGGACAGTGTGGAGGAAACCTTACTGCTGTAAATTCTACTATGACAGGTGATGTACAGACCACCACATTAGGAACTTCAGATCTTTCAAAAAATAAAATACAGGTTTTCCCTAATCCTGTGAGTGATTTTATACATATTTCCGGTATTGATGACGGGCTATCTATCCAGATCTATAATATGGACGGACGTTTGGTAAAATCGGAATCGTTTGATTCAAAGATTGATGTTTCTCAAATTGTCCCCGGTGGATATGTAATGAAAATAAATACCCGAAATTTTCAGACTCATCAATTTAAATTTGTAAAAAAATAAATTATTAAAGCTTTCGAAATTTCCGGAGGCTTTTTTTAATCTAATTTTGATATATAATAAAAAATGCCTCATGAGAATGAGGCATTTATATTTATTTAAATGATATTCAATTTATTTGATAATCAACTTTGAAGACTTACTGTCTTTTCCATTAGAAACCTGAATCATATAAACTCCTTTTTCTAATTGCTGATCTACTTTGAAAACACCATTTCCTTCTTCAGTTACAGATGGACTTGATACCAATCTTCCTGACATATCAGAAATAGAAACTTTCAGATTTTTACCATTTTTAGCTTTAATGAAGATTTTATCTCCGGTTGCTACAGGATTAGGATAAACTGTTAAATCACCATTATCGGCTTTCACTTCACTTGTTCCCAGGTTGGTAACAAATTTTACAGTATAATCTTCAACCTGCCCGTACTTTAATTGCCCACAAGGAGTCATGTTAGAATTCTCATCATCTACAAGTACTCTCATTCTTAGTGGAGTATTCAATACTACTGAAGCTGGAGCTGTAATGGTAGTACTGTAAGTTCCAATTTCTGTAACCGGATCTGCAGCAATATTATCAACAGAACCTACAAGTTCAGATGTCTCAAACGTTCCATTATTATTATAATCAATCCACACTCTCACATCATTATTCGAACCTGATACATTCACCTGAAGATTGTGAGTACCCGTTGCTGAAAGTTCTGTAGAGGTAGCTTTCAGGCAGCCTGCTCCTGTATAATCTTCATAAAAACTGGCATTATTCTGCCAATATCCTGTAGTTGCATTATTAATACTTCCCAATTTTACAAGAGTTGGTCCTACAAAATAATTATCTGGTGTTGAGATACCTGCGGGATTACATGTTGCAGCAATAGGTGTTCCAATCGCAGTAGTAGAAGAAGGGGCAGTTCCTCCTAATGAAGTACTCAATGATCCTCTCATTAAAAAGAAGTAAAGAGCTGCTCTATCATGTTGTCCATTGGTAAATTTAAATGCTATCGGATTCGTATAGTTCATCATATTGTACTGCACTCCCTGATAGTTCACCCCTGAACAATAATTCATATCATTATTAGTAGGTGCCGGATCGTTCAGCAAGCTTCTTGATCTTTCTGTATCACATACCTGATCATCGTCTGTAGCACAGTTATTGGTTGTTGCAGGACAAAAATTTGTAGTAGAATCACCTTGTGGCGCGTCAGGATTAGCACTTCCAAAAGTATGAAGTAATCCCATACTATGCCCAAATTCGTGCGCCAGAGTAATATCATCCTGTAGTGTAACTACAAAAGACTTCATAAAGGATTCGTAGTTAGCATCGGCATTTTGAGGTAATCCTGCCCATCCCATGATACCATAAGTACCACCACCATCTACTTTATTCATAATATAAATATTGAAGTATGATGCTTCCGGCCAGTGAGGAGCAATAGTTTTTACCTGTGCTGTTGTAACTCCATTAGCTCCGTTACGCTTTACTCCATAAGTATCGTATCCGGTAAGAGCTCCTCCGTTATATCGAATAATCCCGGTAGTAGCATTACAGTTAGGATCTCTTTTAGCCAATACCAATTTAATCGGCATTGTAGCAGCATTACCAAAATCTGCCGGAACTCCCTGAGCCCACTGATAAGTCCCTGCATACATTTGATTACAATGATCCAGCCAAGCCTGAATTTGTGCATCACTCTTATTATAAGCGGTACCAATAGCAGCACCTGTAGGTGTTATTACGTGTACTACCACAGGAATTTCGTAAACTCCATTTACAATTTTGTATGCACTTCCATTTTTAGCAGTCATATTTTGATTACCGCTAATAATTTTGTTACGGATATTACGAATCATTTCATCAATTTCCGCATTCTGTTTTTGGTGTACTCTCTGTTCATTATCAAAGTCACACCACTCTTTTTTTTGCTGTGCAGATAATGAAAGGGATAGTAACAAAGCCCCACAAAGGATAGTTCTCTTCATTTTAATAATTTAAAAAATTAAACAATTTGTAAATTTACCGCATTTATTTAATTACTCGTGATATTCACAACTAAAAACAAGCAATAAACTTAAAATTTTATTACAGTTAGTAGAAAAAACTCAACTATTGTTACATTTAAATTAAAAAAAAAAAAAATTAACATCAAACATAATAAACTTAATTTTATTTACATTATAACCAAAAAATAAAGAAAAAAACAAACAAATAAATAATTTAAAAAATCATTTATTTTAAATTAACACTCTGTCAACCAAATTATTAAAGTAAAATCATAAAATAAAAAAACCGCACAAATTGTGCGGTTTTTTATATTTAAATTCAATTATAATTTTATAAAGAATAATTCGGGGCTTCCTGTGTAATAATTACGTCATGCGGGTGAGATTCTTTCAATCCGCTTCCGGTAATCATAACTAATTTTGAGTCTCTTTGAAGGGTTTCAATATCTTTTGCACCACAATATCCCATTCCGGCTCTTAAACCTCCTGTCAGCTGGAAAATAACATCCTCCAGCTTTCCTTTATGCGGAACTCTTCCTTCAATTCCTTCAGGAACGAATTTTTTAGCTTCACTTTGGAAATATCTTTCTTTACCACCTCTCTTCATTGCTGAAAGACTTCCCATTCCCTGATAAGATTTGAATTTTCTTCCCTGGAAGATAATTTCTTCTCCCGGAGCCTCATCTGTACCTGCTAAAAGTGAACCTAACATTACAGCACCTGCACCGCTAGCGATAGCTTTTACAATATCTCCGGAAAGCTTGATACCTCCGTCACCAATTACTGCTACATTTTTAGACTTAGCATATTCGTAAACATTATAGATGGCAGATAGCTGAGGAACTCCTACTCCGGCCACTACTCTGGTGGTACAGATAGATCCTGGCCCCACTCCTACTTTCAATACATTTGCTCCTGCTGCAATAAGATCTTTTGCAGCATCTGCGGTTACAATGTTTCCTCCTACAATATCAAGGTTAGGATATGCTTTTCTGATCTCTGAAATTTTATCTAAAACTCCTTTAGAATGACCATGTGCAGAATCAATCGCTACGATATCAACTCCTGCCTGTACTAAAGCCTCAATTCTCTTTAACGTATCTTCTCCTACGCCTACTCCTGCTCCTACGATAAGACGGCCATTTTCATCTTTATTAGCATTAGGATACTCCAACTGATTATCGATATCCTTGATGGTAATTAAACCTACAAGTTTATTGTCTTTATCTACGATAGGAAGTTTTTCAACTCTGTTCTTAAGAAGGATTTCTTTTGCTTTTTCAAGATTGGTATCTTTGTCTGAAGTGATCAGATTTTCTTTGGTCATGATCTCTTCCACTTTCATATCAAGATTTTCCTGATATTTTACATCTCTGTTGGTAATAATTCCAATAAGGATATTATCAGGATCTACCACAGGAAGACCTGAAATCTTATATCTTGACATAAGATCTCTAGCTTCACCTAAGGTATGATCTTTAGATAGAGTTACCGGATCAGAGATCATTCCGTTTTCGGAACGTTTTACACGGTTTACCTGAGCTGCCTGCTCAGCGATTGTCATGTTTTTATGGATAAATCCTAAACCTCCAACTCTTGCTAAAGCAATGGCCAGATCAGCTTCAGTAACAGTGTCCATCGCAGCGGAAACTATCGGAACATTCAGCGTGATTTTGTCGGTAAGTCTTGATTTTAATGAAACCTGGTTAGGTAAAACTTCTGAATAAGAAGGGACTAGAAGAACGTCATCGAAAGTGATGGCTGTCTCTACAATTTTGTTATGAATAGACATCTTTACTTTCTTTGCAAAATTAGGTTATTTTAGTGAGATATGAAAATCCTTTTTAATAGTTTAAATAAAAATTAATAATCAATAACTTAAATCAAAAAACCGTTCTTTTGTCGGAACGGTTACGGTACAAAATAATTGAATAAGTATGAAACTACTTTATATATATGTTAAATAGGAAAATCAAAGGTCTATTTCACCAGGTTTCCATTTTCATCGATATTTTCAATGTGGGTCTGATTATTTTTATCAATGTATAATTTTAATCTTACTTTCCCATTGGTATCACGGATAAAGATTCCTACATCACCATTGGCTGTCTTGCCTGCGAAGAAACGCTCACTTCCTAACCTACCTTTCTCCTTCAATTGTGCAAATGCTTTCCTGGAGGTTTCCGGATTGTTCAGTTTCTTGATGGAATCAGCTGCTTTAATAAGATACTCCATAGGAAAATCATCAGGTCGGTCCCAAAGTTTCAATCCATATACTCTCTTTTTATCCTTACCCGCTGATTCAGAATATTGCAGCTGCATAATCTGATCTGTATTTCTCTGATCCACAGAATATGCCATCCCGGATTCCTTTTCATTGCCATCATACACAAGACCTCCGCATTCGTCTCCCATGGAGTTGAAAAAAATAAGTCCCGCTTCTCTCTCCCGTGGATTCATCTCTTTATGGTTCACCAAACCGGGGTGCTGACGTTCTTTATTGCTGATGACCATCTTTAACGTTCCGTCTTTTTCAACAATATTGATACGTTCCACATCTATTTCTTTAAAACGTTCGTTGGAAGACTGATTTTTAAAGGCGAGAAAGAAAAACATGGCACATAGTACGGTAAGTACAACTGCATAGATTTTAAGGATTCGGACTTCTCTTATTAATTTTTCCATGCTGCGAATATTTGAGGGGGTATGATTATTTACCGGAAACAGAATTAATCATTTTTGAGATATCATTGGCGGTAAAGTTTCCTTTCACATCTACGAATACTATTTCATTTTTCTTAGAACCTACGGTGATCAGCATATTTTTTATAATCTCTCCATCCTGTTTTACCCTAATGTTGATATCATCTCCATCATGTTTTATGCTGGCCCACTCTTCATAATGATTATGATTCAAAAACTGAGCGTAATCATTTAGCATTTTCTCATTCCCATTGGTTACAGTAAGAACCTTTATTTTAGAAGCTTTTTTAACCAGTTCTATGGTCTCTTCGCTTTCCCCTTCTTCTCTCAGAGCTTTCTTAATATAAGATTTAGCCAAAACCATGGGTACATTAATACTTGCAAACTGCGCTCCTCTGAAATCATATTTTGAATTCTGAAAAAAATCAATGTTCGGCTTTTCTGAAACAATACATGATTGAAGCACACCCATTATCAGAATAGAAAGAAAAATGTTTTTAAGAGTTTTCATCGTTTAGTTTTTTTATTTGATTTGTCTTAAGCTGCCTCCCGAAATTTTGTCCACTTTGGCATCCAGCTCAGGGTTTCCTCTCAGTTTTACATCAGCTCCTGAAGAAACACTTACTTTCAACTTGTCTGTAACAAGTAAGGAAAGACTTGCTCCTGAAGTAGATTCTGCTACTGCTGTGGTAATCTTTAGGTCATCGGCTTTACACGAAGCTCCACTGCTCGTTTCTATTACTGCGGAAACAGCTTCTCCGGATAAGCTTACACTTGCTCCGCTAGAGGTATCCAAAGCCAGTTTCTGTGTGGTGAGTTCAGCATTCACAACAGCTCCGGAACTTACTGTAACAGCTGCTGACTGTCTCGCATTGAAAGTTCCTTTAATAACAGAACCAGATTCTGCATCAATCTCCATATTATTTTCATTAACAGGATTCACTGCTGTAAAAATACTTCCGGATGAAGTTTTTATACTTTGAAGATTAGGAGCAGAAACGTTAACATTAAGATTTTTAAATCTCAGATTACGGACTCCTTTATTATCCACGTATATTTTTAACACTCCGTTTTCCACTTTGGTGATAACATATTGAAGTTTATCTGCATCTGCAATCACCTTTACACTTCTGGTATTTTCCTGCTTGAAAGTAACATTTACTCCCACACTGGCATCTATTTTTGAAAACTCACCAACATTTCTGTTATCACCATTCAAATAAGAAGATGTATTCCCTGAGGTAAGGTCATTTCTTACCGAACTTGTCACTGAAGAGGTAGTTGTTTCAGCTGAATTAATGATTTTATTAACATCCGACAGTTTCATTTTTCCATTGAGAATAAAAATGATATTTTCTTCTTTGGAATCTACATTGAACACCAGATTCTCCAGATAGTTATCTTTTTCTTCTTCAGCCAGAAATTTCATGGAAGTACCGTCACTGCTCATGGACATCAGCTCATTGAAGTTGAGAGCGTTTAAAGCGTTGTTTATTCTCTCCGTCTTTTCTTCATTCATTTTTATGTTCGCAAGATTTTCATCTTTTAAACGATCCGGGAAAGTAATTTTAGGAATAATCAGAATTTTAAGTCCCTCTACATCGTTCAGTATAGGTTTTATCTTTCCGATATAGGCATCATCAACATCAATGGTATTCAATAGCTTGAACATCGGTTTTTTGATATTGATAGAGGTTACTCTTCCTTTTTTTTCAAAATCCTGAAAAAGCTTGTCCAATTTCTCAGTCTGTGCAGAATAAGTTGCAAAGCTGCTTAGCATTATGGCTATTATAAAAAATATTTTTTTCATGAGATTGATCTGATTTTTAGTATTCGCTGTCAAGATTTTCATTTTTTTGGGAAGATGCTACTGTTTTTTTAAACTCGTTTCCTAATTTCATAAAGGAATATCTGGTAACATCCAGGGCTTCTTTTTCACTGCTGATTCTCTTACCGTTTACAATGACATATGAGTCATTGTATGCAGAAGCAGAATCATTTGTATTTTTATTCGGGAAGGAAGAATTATCTACATATCTGGGTTTTCTTTCCTTTTTAAGTCTTCCTCTTTTAGGCAGAATTTCGTCCATAACATCTTTTTCTGCCACCTGGTTATCCTGAAAAACAGAATCTTTTTTCACTCCGGAAATAGAGTCTGTGTGATTCACGGCAACCTGTTCCTGATGATCGCTGTTTTCTTCAATGAACCCGGACTTCTGTTTTAAGATCTCGTCTTTTACCAGTTTTTCCCTGTCCTGTACATCTGTTGTACCGGAATTATTAGAGTTGAGAAATAAACCGATCCCGAAAATCAATATTACACCGGCGGCCATCCAGAACCATTTGGGAAAGGAGGGCTTTTTCTGTTCTTCCAATGGAATAACAGGTGCTGTATTCTGTTCAGGCTCCGCACCTTCTGCAGTCTGAAGAAAGTCTTCAAAACTCCAGTCCATTTTTTCTTCCTTAATTTCCCGGAAGACTTCGTTGTATTTATCTTGTAATTGATCTTTTTTCATAGCTCATCAGTTGTGAGATTTGTTCTTTTACTTTTTGTCTCGCACGCATCAGGTTTACCCTTACTGCATTTTCCTCCATTTCCAGCATTTCAGAAATTTCGGAAACATCATATTCTTCTACATCTTTCAAGTGGATGACTATCTTCTGTTTTTCAGGGAGCTGATTGATAAATCCTACAATATGTTCCTTAAGGTTATCAACTTCCATACTGTAAAGCTCCGAGCGATGAAGCTGCATATCCGCAAAGCCGATTTTTACATCGTGATGCTTCAGACGGTTCAGGCATTCGTTCCGGACCGACTTCAGCGCATAGGATTTAAAATTCCCGAATTGCTCAAGCTCATCCCTCTTCTGCCAAAACTTCATCATGAGATCCTGTACTACATCTTCCGCTTCATCACTGCTCATGACAAACCGCTTCGCAAAACGATACATCTCGTCTTTGAGAATAAACACCGTATTCTTGAAAGTTTCTTGGGTCATGAGTTTTGTTTCTTATAGGTAAGACAATTGCCATTACTTATCTATTACATCAAAAATAAAAAAACTTCAAAAAAATTTGAAGTTTTTATTATAATCGAATTAATACGTATCAAAAATATGTTTCAGAATCGCTTTATCTTCTTCTGTTAACGCTACTTTTCTTCTCGCCATGGCTCTTTCTGCTACTTCGTATACTTTATCAAGTTTGAATCTTTCATCATCTTTCAGTCCGCCCCATGAAAAGTTTTCCACAAGGTTAGGTGGAAAACCTGGTTTGAAGATATTGGAAGCAACACCAATTACCGTTCCTGTATTCAATTGGGTATTGATAGCCGTTTTGGAATGATCACCGACAATCAATCCCGCAAACTGCAATCCTGTATCTTCAAAAGTTTTGGTTCTGTAATTCCAGAATTTAACGTTTCCATAATTATTTTTCATGTTTGAAGAATTGGTATCTGCTCCAAAATTACACCACTCCCCAATCACAGAGTTTCCTACAAAACCTTCGTGCCCTTTACTGGAATATCCGAAGATAATGATATTATTCACTTCTCCTCCTACTTTACAGTGAGGACCGATTGTGGTAGCCCCATAAATTTTAGCTCCAAGATTCAATTTGGAATCATCACAAAGAGCGATTGGCCCGCGAAGATGACAACCTTCCATAACCTCTGTATTTTTACCAATATAAATTTTTCCGGTTTTAGTATTCAGGGTGGAAAATTCAATTTCAGCTCCTTCTTCAATAAACAGATCTTTTTTATCTCCTAAAAATCCATTTGTGGAGGATAATTCCTGCGAAGCTCTTCCTTTGGTAAGGAGATCAAAGTCAAAATCAATCGCATGATGATTATAGGTAAACAGATCTTTGGGTCTTTTAAAGAAAACAAGATCCTCCTTAATGTCTGTCATTTTCTCAATCTGGTTCAGAGAAAAACCTTTCATATTGATTTTTGCGGCGATTAATTCGTCTTCATAAACCAGTGCTTCCCCTTGCTTAAGGTCTTTAATCTGTTGAATTACAGTCTCTGTGGGAAGGAAGTTCGGAACCAGAAAAAGACTTTCTTTTTCCTCAGGGCTTTTAAATTTATCCTGAAGATACATTTCGGTGAAGTAAGCTACCTCTGTGTTTTCGAGAATTTTCTGCCATCTTTCTGAAAATGTAACAATTCCGCATCGCATTGCAGCAACCGGACGGGTAAAAGTAAGCGGAAGAAAGTCTTCCCAATATTGTGCATCTGAAAATACTAATTGCATCGTTCAGTTTTGATTTAAAGTTTAAAATTCAAGGTTAACAAATTTACAATAAAAAAAAGTCTTCCAAAGAACTGGAAGACTTTAATATTTTTAAGTACAAAAAATTATTTAGCGAATTTTTTGTATTTGTTCATGAACTTATCAACTCTACCTGCAGTGTCAACTAGTTTTACTTTACCAGTGTAGAAAGGGTGAGAAGTTGAAGAGATTTCCATTTTGATTAGAGGATACTCTTGTCCTTCGTACTCGATAGTGTCTTTTGTTTCTGCAGTAGACTTGCAAAGAAACACCTCGTCGTTACTCATATCTTTGAAAACAACAAGTCTATAATTTTCTGGGTGGATTCCGTTTTTCATAATACTATTTTTAAAAAAATTAAGTTTGCTTTCGAAATAGTAATGGATATTTCTCTGCTAAATTTTAGGTTGCAAAAATACAACTTTTTTTTAAATTTCCAAATACTGAATTCAATATTTTTTTATTGATAAGAAATTCAAAGTATTTTCGTTAAATTTGGAACTTACTTAAACTTTAATTTCAATGAAATTCAAATTATTACTGGCTTTTTCCTTCTGGATGTTACTTGTAGCAGTATCATGTAATAAAGATGACATAACGTTTGACAGTCCTACACAGGAGCTTCGTTTCTCAAGAGATACAGTATTCTGTGATACGGTATATCATCAGGTACGTTCAGAAACTTATGTTGTGAAAGTATATAATAATGAAGATAAGGACATTATGATCCCAAGAGTGAACCTTGAAAAAGGAGCTGCTTCATTATATAGAATCAATGTAGATGGAAAACCGGGATATGATTTTAAAAATGTTCCTTTAAGAAAGAAAGACAGTCTTTATATATTTGTTGAAATTGCTCCTGAAGCTACCGGACCTGAAGCTATTGCTGAAGACAAAGTACTTTTCACCAGTCCCGGCGGACAGCAGCACGTAACATTATTTTCTGTGGTACAGGACGCTGAATTCTTTATCCAGACCCCTGGCAATCCCAATATCATTACCAGTTCCACCACATGGAATAATAATAAAGCAAAGATCATCTACGGAAACCTTACCATCAACCCAAGTGTTACTCTTGATATCAACGCTGGAACTAAAGTCTACTTCCACAAAAACAGCGGAATGAAAGTTTCTTCAGGTGCTGTTTTAAATATTAACGGAACCCAGACTGATCAGGTTATTCTTCGTGGTGACAGAAATGATCCTTATTATGATACGATTCCTAAAAACTGGAATTCTATTAAAATGGAAGCCAATTCCACCCTTAAGATGAACCATGCAAGACTTTTCGGAGGCACAAGAGGACTGGATATGAAGCAGACCAATGCTACCATCACCAATTCCTTCATCCATACTTTCTTTGAATATGGAATTTATGCTGTAGGTTCTACAGTAAATGCCAACAATCTTGTAATGAACAACTGCGGTTTATCCTGTGTAGGGATTTTCCTGGGTGGAAAACATAGCTATACTCATGCTACGATTGCGAATTACTCCAAGACCATGAGTTCTTTCGACAGAGCAGGAATTTTTGCCGCCAATGAATGGAAAAATGATGCCGGGCAGACGCAACAAGGTGCTTTGCAGCAGCTTGACATCAAAAATAGTATTATATATTCTGACAGGGATGATGCTGTTCATTTTGAACAAACTCCGGGACAGCAGTTTGAATTTTTACTTCAAAACTCATTAATCAAATATACCAGTGCCACCGGAGCAGGTTTCACTTTTGAGAACAATCCGAATGTGATACAAACGGTAAAAAATGCAGAGCCTCAGTTTGTCAATTATTTTATGGCTAAAATGAATTTAAGGGTAAAACCTGGTTCTCCAGCCCTTGGAAAAGGAAATGCGGCTGTTGCAGCAACGGTACCTTTTGATATTGTGAATGTTTCCAGAACTACCAACCCAACTTTAGGAGCTTATCAATAATGGAAATTACGCAGTTACAACAGCAGGTGGATGAATGGATCAAGACCATTGGGGTAAGATACTTTAATGAACTTACCAATATGGCGATGCTGACAGAGGAAGTAGGCGAAGTAGCAAGAATCATTGCCCGAAGATATGGTGAACAAAGCGAAAAGGAAAGTGACAAGACTAAACATCTTGGTGAAGAACTGGCAGATGTGCTTTTCGTAACATTATGTTTAGCCAATCAAACCGGAGTCAACCTACAGGACGCTTTCGACAAAAAAATGAAAATTAAAACTGACCGTGATAAAGACCGGCATCAGAACAACGAAAAATTGAAATAATGATAAATGATGAGTTATAAATAATACATGCATTTATAACTCATCATTTTAAAGATAATGTAGATCATAATGAAGCTAGAAAAATCAAAATTATTAGGTGATACAACAGTACAGATCAGCGGTTCGAAAAGTATTTCGAATCGTTTATTGATTCTGGAAAGTCTGTTTAGCAATATAAAAATCGGAAATTTATCCAATTCTCAGGATACTCAGTTGCTGAAAAAAGCTTTATCTGAAAATACTGATGTGGTAGACATTCATCATGCAGGAACGGCAATGCGTTTTCTTACTTCTTATTATTCTATTCAGGAAGGAAAAACAACTATTCTTACAGGTTCGGGAAGAATGAAGGAAAGACCTATCAAAAATCTGGTAAGTGCTTTAAG
The DNA here is from genome assembly GCF_003201365.1 of Chryseobacterium sp. CBTAP 102. Taxonomy (NCBI): domain Bacteria; kingdom Pseudomonadati; phylum Bacteroidota; class Flavobacteriia; order Flavobacteriales; family Weeksellaceae; genus Chryseobacterium; species Chryseobacterium sp. CBTAP 102. Next base: position 25,981 of record NZ_QICX01000014.1, on the reverse strand, counting down.
GGATCTTGGAGTGGAAATTGAATATATGGAAAATGAAGGTTTTCCCCCTTTAAAAATTACAGGAAGAAAGATTACTGAGACTTCTGTGAATGTTCCGGCGAATATATCAAGCCAGTTTATCACTTCTCTGCTTCTTATTGCAGGAAAGCTAGAAAATGGTTTGGTCATTAATCTTGTGGGCGATGTTACTTCAAGATCTTATATTGAAATGACCCTTGATATTCTGACCAGATTTGGCATTCAAAGCAGTTTTGAAGGAAATACCATCAAAGTAAAACCTTTTAATCCTGACAATTCTGAGGTTGTACATTATGAAGTGGAAAGCGACTGGAGTTCGGCTTCTTACTTCTACTCCATCTGTGCGTTAGGAAGAAAGACGATTCACCTGAAGAGTTTTTATAAAGAGTCTACGCAGGGAGATTCCGCCATTGCTGATATCTATGAAAAGTTTTTCGGGATTAAAACAACATTTTCTGAAGATGAGCATCAACTAACACTTGAACCTCTGCCTGATTTTTCTTTCCCGGAGAAAATTATTCTGGATATGAACAACTGCCCGGATATCGCACAAACCCTTTGTGTAACTGCGGGAGCTTTAAAAATTCCTTTTGATATTTCCGGATTGGGTACGTTAAGAGTAAAGGAAACCGACAGGCTTCTTGCTTTATATAATGAGCTTAAAAAGCTGGGTACTGAAACAGAGATCACAGATTTGACGATTAAATCAATCAGTTTTGGAGAGCCACAAGATGATATTTCAATCAAAACGTATCAGGATCATAGAATGGCGATGAGTTTTGCTCCGTTCTGCCTTATTAAAGAACTCAATATTGAAGATGAAGATGTAGTAGAAAAGTCTTATCCAATGTTCTGGAAAGATCTTGAAAGCATATTGGCTCATTAATTAATATTATAAAATGTGGTCATTTGAAAATAATTGCTGTTTTCAGATGACCACATTTTAATTTTATATCATAACCATGAAACATTTCTTTTCCTTTTTGTTTGTTTTATCTGTTTCAGGCTTATCTGCCCAGAATCTGAAAGCCTTTTCGGTTCCGAAAGGATACATCCAAATAGCAGAAACCAAAGGGGATCTTGACAAAGATGGAAAAGATGAAGTAGTATTGGTTTTTGACACCAATATAAAAGCATCAGACACGCAAAACCCGGAAGGTACAAGTGACTATAAAAGGATTTTTTATATTCTGAAAAAGGAAAACAGCGGTCTAAAAGTATGGAAAGAAAATTCTGCCATTATTTTTTCAAGCGGATTCGGGTTTTATCCTTCAGATAATACTCTTACAATCAATATAAAAAATAACGGTCTTATTATTGAACAGCTATTTTTTACCAACTCAAGGCATACCCAGCAATATAAACATACCTTCAGATTTCAGAACGGAGATTTTTATCTGATAGGTTTGTACGATCATTTTGAAGATACCTGTGATTTCAGTTTCACCAATGAAATTAATTTTTCTACAGGCCAAGTAATTGTTGACAGAGAATATTCATCCTGTGATGCTGATACCAAACTACCCGAAAACTTACACAAAGAGTTTACTTATAAATTCCCGGCTCTTATTAAAATGAATGATTTCTTTATCGGAGATCACAACTTCAAAATTCCCGGACTGAAAGAGGATTTTGTTTTTTAGGATGGAAGATTGAAGCTGGATACTGGATGTTACTGTTTGACAGTGAGCTTCAACACTCATTTATTATGATTTTTTATAGCTACATTTCTTTAATGCAAAGTAAAATTAATTCTAATGTTATAGTAAAGTGGGCAAAGAGGCCGACATATGTCGGTTATGAAGCTTTCTTTTATACACCAGCTTAGAAAAAATCAAATTCATTGATTTCATCTTTGCTTACTCGATATTTCCGAAACTAAAAATAAACTTTGAGTTAAGAAAAATCAGTTTTCCAATTTACTTCTTCCAACTTCAAGCTCCCGGACTTTATACCAACTTAATTATCTCTTAAAGTTAAATTAACTCCTTATGCTTTGATATATTCTTATTTTTAAGCTACCTTAAAAAATAAAAAAACTATGTTCAAACAAAGCATGAAACGTATGACAGCTATCACACTTGGGGTGGTTACTGCATCTATCTTTTTTTCCTGTTCCAATGACAGTCTTATGGAAAGAGACTCTAATGAAAACAGTTTAACTTCTTTAGCAAAAACAACGGGTAAAGCTTCATTATTGCCTGTTTCCATGAACAGCTGGATGTCTGGTCTTCAGGATAATATTTCCATTTCAAAAATCTCAATTCCCGGAACTCATGATTCAGGAGCACGTGTAGATGCTCCTGTTATATCAGGTACGGCTAAAACTCAAGACCTCAGCATTGCTGAACAACTGAATGCCGGAGTCCGTTTTCTGGATATACGCTGCAGACATATTGACAATGCTTTCACCATTCATCACGGAGCGATTTACCAAAATCTGAATTTTGATGATGTCTTGAATGCTTGTTATGCCTTTCTTAACAGTCATCCTTCTGAAACGATTATCATGTCGGTAAAAGAAGAATACGATGCTTCCAACACAACCAGAAGTTTTGAACAGACATTTGATTCTTATGTACAGAAGAATCCTTCTAAATGGGATCTTGGCGCAAATATTCCTACGCTGGGTGCTGTTAGAGGAAAGATCAAGTTATTAAGAAGATTCTCTTCGGGAATAACCAAAGGAATCAACGCTTCACCATGGGCGGATAATACCACTTTTGACATCAACAATTCGAGCGTACAGCTGAAGGTTCAGGATTACTACAAGGTGACCAATAATGATGATAAGTGGAACGGAATTTCAAGCCTGCTTAATGAAGCAAAAAATGATACGAATGGTAAACTTTTTGTAAATTTCACGAGCGGTTATAAACCTGGAATTTTTGGAATCCCAAGTATTCCTACAGTATCCAACAATATCAATCCAAGGCTTAAAACATTCTTCCAATCCAATACTCACGGATCTTTCGGAATAATGCCGATTGATTTTGTGAATGCTGAACTTTCCCAATTGATCGTTAACACCAATTTCTAAATTGTTATTTGTTAGATTTATTCAAAGGCCGCCTCTCTTTCTAAGGCGGCCTTTTTTGAAAAAAAAAGACTGCTCCAAAAATGAAGCAGCCTCTCTTTGTAAAAGTAAAAGTATAAATTAAAAGCTATTTCTGGATTCCGTAAGCTCCCAGTATCTTGCTGAAGATCTCAGTGTTTTCAAACAATCCTGTGAATTCTTTTGAATTGGGTCCGTAAGCAAAAACACTTGACGGAATAGAGGTGTGATCATTCGTGCTGAAGTTTCCAAATATCCAGCCTTCTTTCAGGCTTCCGTCTAAAAGGGTTAAGCCTCCTGTTTCATGATCTCCCACCACAATTACTAAAGTTTCTTTATTTTCGTCAGCAAATTTCATCGCCTTCCCTACAACATGATCGAAGTCCAGTAATTCTGTAACCAGCTGTTCAATATTATTGCTGTGGCCTCCACCATCCGTCTGGGAAGCTTCAATCATCATAAAGAATCCCTTTTTATTATTCTTTAAATCATTTAAGGTAAGATCAAAAGCATCAGCCAGCCAGTTTCCTCTTCCACTGGTTACTCTTTGTGAAGCCAGAGGATCAATAACCAGGGTACGGTTATTAATTTCCTTTACTGATGTTAAATCGTGATAGAGATCTATTTTTGCTTCTTTGAATTTCCGTAGATTTTCCTGAGACAATCCGTTTGTAGGACCGCCGATCAGTATTTTAGTTTTTGAAGCAACGAAATCTTTCAGAATAGGTTCTGAACTGTTTCTGTTGTCCGAATGGGCATAGAAATCTGCAGGCGTAGCATCTGTAACATCTCCTGTGGAAATCAATCCGGAAACCATTCCTTTTTCAGCGATGATATCAGGAATTTGTGCGAGTGCTTTTCCCATATTGTCAACGCCTACAAACGTATTTTTGGTTTTCACACCGGTTGCAAATGCTGTAGAACCTGGTGCCGAATCCGTAATATAAGCATTGGATGAATTGGTTTTGGAAAGTCCGGTGGATTTCATGTTGAAAACATTCAGCTTTCCTTTATTGGCTGTGAAAGCAGCATAATATTGTGGTAAAGAAGTTCCGTCCGGAATAAGAAGAATCACATTCTTTACTTTTTTCTCCACACCATCTGATTGATAAGTTGGCGTATAAGTGGAGTATTCTTTTGTATTCTTATAAAAGTTTTTCGGAATACTATTCATGAATTTTTTAAGATTCGGAATATGATCGGTATTGATATAATCCACCCCTAAATCCATCAGATTTACCCATGCATTAGGAAAATCCGGCGCTCCATAAAAACGAACCGGCTTCTGCTGAGCATGAGCTTTGTCTACTGCAGTTTTGATTTTTTGCGTTTCTTCATCCCTTGGAATTCCTTTTCCATTCCATTTTACCAACCCCGGAAGGTCTGCACTGAACATTCCGATTCTTTTCAACTGATCTGCAGAATAGTTTTTGTCAAGATCTCCATCAAAATAAAGATAGTTCGGATAATTATTAAACTCTGACGGTTGAGGCTTTCCGCCAGTAATGACAATTTTAATTCCCGGATTTCCTGTGATCTCCGGATATTTCTTTAATGTACTGACCAAAGCAGCCAATGATGTTTTGTAATCCTGTTTAATATCAATCAGCAGCTGAAGCTTTTTATTGACATCGGGATAAATATTTCCTTTGTTAAGTTTAATCTGTTTCGAAATATTGTCTAGATAAAGATTTTCCAGTGTTCTGTCTGCCGAAAGTTCTTTTTCGGTATGTGCAACCCAAAGTTGCCCTTTTACCAGAAAAACATCTGCCTCAATAGAACCGAAGTTAGCATAATAAGCCTGCCAAAAGGGAATTTCCTGCATATAATCATTATGCGAATGGGCATTCCCAACATTATATTTTAAATAATTCTGCGCCTGGTTTTCTGAAAAAACAGCCAGTGCCAGTACAGCTAATATTTTTGATAGTTTCATTTGTTTATCGTTATTATTTTATAGGTGGCATAAAACGGCCTATCCCTACTCCTTTGAAAAAACTATATCATCACAGAATGTTCTGCAATGATATAGCGACTTGTAGATAAAGATTAAATTTTACCAGCCTTCATTTTGTTTAATGATTCCGTGACTGTTTACAATTTCAACCTGCGGAACTGCCCAAACATTATGCACTGCAGGATTAAAGTTTCTTGCTGCCCAGACTACCTGTCCATTGATACCGTGCAGAGGCTTCGCATAAGCTGCCTGTGCATCTCCCCAACGTACAAGGTCTCTGTGTCTGTCTGCCCATTCACCTGCCAGCTCGCAACGTCTTTCATGCTTCAGGTCAGCCAATGTACATCCGTTTTTAGCTGATAAACCTGCACGCATTCTGATCATATTGATTTCCTGGTCTGCCGATTTCCCTTGCATCAGTAAAGCTTCTGCTTTGATCAGGATCACCTCAGCATAACGCATAATCGGAACGGCAAGGTCTGTACACGGATAATCTCCGTTGGCACTCACGTGACCACTTTTCAGCTCATATTTGAAGGCATCCATATATTTATTGAACTGATATCCGGTAAGGGAATTGGAAGAAGCGTATGTTCTTTCTTTTCCGTTAAAGGTAAATTTGTCTCCTATTTTAAGAATGGTAGCACTTCTTCTAAGGTCTCCTGCTTCATATTCATCAAATAATTCTTTGGTCGGTTGAAAATATCCCCATCCGTTATACTCTCCCCATCCTTTATTTTCAAGCATTACTCCCGGAAGAATACTTCCCCAGGCTGTAAATTTAGGAGTTCCGGGGATAGACCAGATATATTCTGAGCTGTAGTTATTTTCAGCCTTGAAAACATCTGAAAAATTACTCAACAAAGCTCTGTTTCCTTTAGTCATTACTTCGTTGGCCCAGAATTCTGCATTCTTCCAGTCTTTCATAAACAAATATACTTTGGCCAACAATGCCCATGCTGCGGCCTTATGAGGTCTTCCATAGTCTTTTGCAGGAAGTTCTGCCTGAGTAGGTAATAATTCTGCCGCTCTTTTCAGGTTATTCACAATGTAAGTGTAGTTTTCCATTACATTGGCTGCTCTTGGAATCGGGTTGGGATCCGGATCTTTTGCACGGTCAATAATCGGAACTCCGGCTTTTTCATTTCCGTAAGAATAAGCAAGCTCAAAATACATTCTGCTGCTCATGAAAAGGGCTTCTCCAAGATATTTATTCTTAATAGCCTGCGAAGTCTGAATATTATCAACGTTACGGATCACACGGTTGGCCACTCCGATCACGTTGTATCTTTTGTTCCACTGGGTTTCAAGATCACCTGCTGCGATGTAATTGCTGCTGAAGTTTTTGGCGTTATCCGCCTCACTTTTTGCTCTTCCGGTTACCATATCATCACTGGCATTGATAAACCAGAAAAGTCCTCTTCCATAAAATTCACCATCGAATAAAGGCTTATACATGGCATTTGCTCCGGTAACCAGATCGTTTTCTGTTTTCCAGAAACTGGCTTCCGTAGGGGTTCCTTCCGGCTGAACATCAAGTTCTCCTGTACATGAAAGAAGCATTACTGATATTCCTGATACTAACAATATTTTATTGAAAAATTTCATTTCTTTTACTTTTTGTTGGTTAAAATTATAATCCGATCTCCACTCCAAAGATGAATGAGCGTGCCTGAGGATATCTTCCGGTATCAACTCCGTAAGAGTTCATTCCTACTTCAGGATCAAATCCTGTATATTTCGTTATAGTAAACAGGTTGTTGGAGGTCATATAAATTCTCACTTTGTTTACATCCAGCTTTCTGTACAATTCTTTTGGTAATGAATACCCGATGGTAAGGTTCTTCAGTCTTAAATAAGATCCATCTTCCACATAGAAATCTGATACTTTGGAATAATTACCGCTTGGGTCGCCGTGTACCAGTCTTGGGATATCGGTATTCGTATTCTGAGGCGTCCATGCATTCAGAATATCTATGTCCATATTATAGTTTTGTCCCGTTCCGCCCGGATTCAAAGAAATAAATTTCATCCCGTTGAATATTTTATTTCCGTAAACACCCTGGAAGAATAGATTCAGATCAAAGTTTTTCCAGGTCATATTGCATGAAAAGCCATAGGAGAACTTAGGGTATGGACTTCCAAGATTGACAAAGTCATTATTATTAAGCACTCCGGTATTTCCTTCTTTTTTGAGGAATTTGATATCTCCCGGCTTGGCATTGGGCTGGATAAGATTTCCGTTGGCATCTTTATAATTGTTGATTTCTTCCTGACTCTGGAAAATTCCTCCTGTCTTATAACCATAGAAAGAATACAGAGGATCACCTACTTTTACGCGGGTTGGTTTCAATACACCTCTTACTCCATTATCATTGATAAAGATCTCATCTACATTGGCAAGCTGCTTCACCGTATTTTTTAGTTGACTCATAGTAGCTCCCACTGAGAAAGTAAAGTCATCGGAAACTATTTTGTTGTAATTGATCCCTAATTCGTATCCCTTATCCTGAAATAATCCTGCATTCACATACTGATTATTATACGTTGCCGTACTGGGTAAGCTTACATTGAAGATCTGATCTTTAGAATTCTTCACAAAATAATCGAACTGTAAAGAAAGACTGTTGTGAAGGAATGAAGCATCCACTCCAAAGTTGGTCTGCTCAGATTTTCCCCATTTCAGATCCGGATTCGGTCGTGTAGTTGCATAGTAAGCAATATTCTGTGAAGGATCCTGACCGAAAATAATATTATTGTCTCTGGTCATCAAAGGATTTACAGCCTGTGGTGAAATCCCTCCAAGGTTACCCAAAATACCATAACTTCCTCTTAATTTCAGACTGGAAAGCCAAGAAATATCCTGCATGAAATTTTCTTTCGAAACTACCCATGCACCGGAAACCGCATAGTAATTCGCAAATCTGTTTTGTTTTGCTACGAGTGAAGAACCATCACGTCTTCCCAATAAGCTAACGATATATTTCCCCGCATAATCGTAGTTTACTCTCGCCAGATAAGAAACCAAAGACTGTTTGAATCTGTAACTGGAAACATCTTTATTGGTATCTGCAGCATTCTGAAGGTGTTGGAAAACCTCAGCTTCACTTCTGAAGTCATACGATTTTGCCACAAACCCATCATCAATTGTTTTCTGGAATGTAAAACCTCCAAGGAAATCAAAATTATGCTGTCCCGCTGAAATTTTATAAGTCAACAACTGCTCTGCAAGTGCTGTAGATGAATTATTGGACTGGTATTCTAAATTATTGGTATCAAAAATTTTTCCTACTTCCAAAACTCTGTAGGTAAAGTTTTTTACAGTACCCAATTTAAAAGTCTGTGAAAAATTGGAACGGAATTTTAAATTTTTTGCCAGTGTAATTTCAGCATAAGGATTAATTAAAATCTCGTGGGTAGGATTTCTGATGCTGATCCTTTTAAGATAAGCTACCGGGTTAATCATATCTCCATAGCCACCTGCCACATCAATCGGCAACCCTGAAAAAGCACCGCTGGGTGTATATACCGGAACATTGGGCGGATAGTACATAGCCGCCACCAAAGCACCTGTATATCCACTTTTGGTATCAGCTGTATTGCCGTCTGAGTAATTATAATACATATTTTCTCCGATCGTCAGCCAGTCTTTTACTTTATGTTCAGAATTGACTCTGAAATTGTATCGTTTTGCCTGAGTATTGAGTAAGATTCCTTCAAGGTTTCTGTGATTCATGCCCACAAAATATCTGGATTTTTCACTTCCTCCGCTCAGGTTCACATTATATTCCTGAATGGTTCCTGTTCTGAAAATTTCTTTCATCCAGTCTGTTCTGGTAATTCTTCCGTCCGGATATTGATTAGGATTAAAAGCCATCGGTAAGCTTCCCAATTTCCCTGCATTTTCGTAGGCTTTGTACATCACGTCCTGAAATTCTGCCGCATTCAGGGATTCTTTCAATCTCCAAGCCTGGTTTACTCCATATTTAACATCAAAATCTACGGTAAGGTTTCCTTTTTTGCCTTTCTTAGTGGTAATAAGAATAACCCCACCGGAAGATCTTGCTCCATAAATGGCTGCAGAAGCATCTTTCAGTACAGAAATATCCTGAATATCATTTGGATTGATAGATGGTGTTCCGTTGAAAACCACTCCATCCACCACATACAAAGGTGTTTCTCCATTGATTCCTCCCAGACCACGAATATTGACCTTAGGTGCTCCGTTGGGATCTCCACCTTCGTTCACTACAGTTACTCCGGGAGCTTTCCCCTGAAGAACTTCTCCTACTCCGGATAAAGATCTGGAGGTTAGCTTATCCAGCGAAGCCTCCGAAACGGCTCCGGAAACTTTACTTTTTTTCTGTGTTCCATAGCCGATAACAACAATCTCGTCGATGGATTTTTCTTTTAAGCTGTCTTTTTTCTGAGCGAGGAACACCGGTGAAGCCGATATTGCACCAATAAGTAATACCCTTCCCGTTAAATACGTTACGGATAAAGGGATTTTAAATACATTCATGATCTCCTTTTTGATTAGGTGCAAAATTAGATCAGTCTGCTTCCATGCCTCATTAAGGTTTTCTTATGTTTTTATTAAGAAATTTTAGATTTTTTCAGGTACCATCTACCACAAAACAAAATTAAACGCCTGTTTTTCAGAAACATATGTAATTAAAAGTAATCATTCCTCAAATATTACATGCAGGATTGAGATTAAGTTTGTCTTAATTTTATTATCAAATCGGGACAATAGATCAAGAAATCATTAAAATTATTTCAGGAATAATAAATAACTGAGTTCATTTTTCTTTTTTTACATTTGCTGAAAATAGATTTTACTTTTGAACACAGACCTTTAAAAACGTCTCACTGGTATCAGAAGAAATAAAAACATTAAAAATCATACGAATTCAATGACCATCATTATAACAGGAACCTCATCAGGAATCGGGTTTGCATTGGCCGAATATTTTGGTAAAAAAGGACATAAAGTATATGGACTAAGCCGAAAGCATACGGAAAGTCAGTATTTCAAATCTATCCCAACTGATGTGACAGACAATACTGCAGTTCAAAATGCTGTAGCTGAGGTTTTAAAAACAGAACCCAAAATTGATGTTCTGATCAACAATGCCGGAATGGGAATGGTAGGTGCAGTGGAAGATTCTACGAAAGAAGATATTGTGAAGCTTTTCAGCCTGAATCTTGCCGGGCCTGTACAGATGATGAGTGCCGTTCTTCCGAACATGCGCAACCATCAATTCGGAAAAATCATTAATATTTCCAGTATCGGAAGTGAAATGGGTCTGCCTTTCCGCGGATTTTATTCGGCTTCAAAATCTGCTCTGGATAAAGTAACAGAGGCAATGAGATATGAAGTATACCCATGGAATATTGATGTATGTTCTCTACACCTGGGAGATATTAAAACCAATATTGCAGACAACAGAGTGATTGCACAGGTTTCCCAGCCCTACAAAAATGTTTTTGACAAAGTATATGCGCTGATGAATTCTCACGTAAATGACGGAACAGAGCCTTTGGAAGTCGCAGAATACATTGAAAAACTTTTAGCAAAAAATAAATGGAAAGCGCATTATTATTTTGGTAAATTCGGGCAGAGAATCGGAGTTCCTTTGAAATGGATTCTTCCACAGGGAACTTATGAAAATTTGATGAAGAAGTATAATAAACTGGATAAAAATTAGTTGATTGATAAGGCGCATTGTCATTCTGAACACTGACGGAAAGTCTGCGAACATAGTTCAGAAATGCAGTGAAGAATCTTTTGTATTTTTATAGAGATTCCCCTTCATATTCAGAAGAATAAATTGAAATTACTTTTAAAAATATTTTTTGTACTGTTCTGCGTTTTTACACAAGCGCAGAAGAAGCAGTATTGGCTGATTGATACGGAAACCAAAGTCAGAAAAAAGGTAAAAGATTCCACTTCTGCAGTAAAGTTTCTGGATTCATTAGCCCAAAGTAATTATTTCTTCACCCAACTGAAAGATGTTAAAGTAAAAGGCGACAGCACTGAAATTTTCTACGATAAAGGCAGGAATTTCAATGAAACATATGTCAACCTTACGGATTCTCTTGTTCAGAAATTAAAGATCCAGAAGGATTTTTTCACTAAAAATCTAGACTCCACCAAGAAGAGTATCAACAAAACTTATATTGATGAAGGCTATTCTTTCAGCAGAATCAAATCTAAATACAAAGGGCAGAAAAACGGCTATCCCATTGTAGAACTCGACATCAACAAAAATGATAAAAGAACAATCAACGGGTTTGTAGTAAAGGGATACGAAAAAGTTCCCAAAAGGTTCATCAAAAATATGGAAAAGGAGTTCAAAGGTAAAAACTATGATGACAAAAACCTTTTAGCCATCAACAAAACCTTTCAGAGCCATCCTTTTCTGATCCTCGAACGGCAGCCACAAACTTTATTCACAAAAGACTCCACCAGTATTTACCTCTTTCTGGAAAAGAAAAAGACCAATACCTTTGATGGGGTGATTGGTTTTGGAAATGATAAAACCTCCAAGTTTACCTTAAACGGAACGATGAATGTCAATTTCAGGAATATGTTCAATGGTTTTGAAACCGTCAATTTATACTGGCAGAGAAACCCGGATAAAGGGCAGACTTTTGATCTTCGGGTAGATATTCCTTACCTGTTCAAATCAAACGTCGGAATGGATACAAAAGTAAATATCTACAGACAGGACTCAACGTTTGCCAACGTAAAATTCCTGCCTGCTTTTTATTACCATATCAACAACCGAAATAAAATAGGTCTTAGAGGAACTTTGGAAACTTCAACAATTATAGATGAACTCTACACCCAGGGAAAAGACTATAACAAAAAAGGAATAGGGGTATGGTTTGAAATGGTAGAACCTACTGACATTGACCTTTTCCTTTATAAAACAAGGATCAATGCCGGATATGACTTTTTGACAACCACTTACTCAAAAGATAATATCAAAGCCAACCAAAATCAGTTCTATTTTTTCGGAGAACACAATTATCATATTTCGGGAAACCACTTTCTGAACATCAAAGCGGAAGGTGCCATGATGGATTCTAAAATAGCATTCTCGGCCAATGAATTATACCGTTTCGGAGGCTGGAATTCCATGCGGGGATTTAATGAAAACTCTCTTGCTGCCGATTTCTTCTATTATGGAAGTCTGGAATACCGATACCTTATCGGGAATCAGGCCTTCTTTGACGTCTTTGGACAATATGGCCAGCTCAATAATAAATCTTTGAATGTAAAACCCAAACTCTATAGTGTGGGGCTTGGTTTTAATTTCTTCATTCCTATCGGATTGATGAGCTTTCAGCTGTCTAACGGAAATGAGTTTGGAAATCCTTTTAAGTTTAATGATATTAAAATCCACTGGGGAATTCTGAGTAGGTTTTAAAAATAGAAAGGAAGAGGGAAGCTGGAGGCTGGAAGCTATCGAAGTCACAGTTTTACTATCCTGTTGTTTTTATAGAAAAGTTTCTCATCAAAAATCTATTACTGAGGGCTTCAAGAAGTTGGCAACACCAAAATAACTTCCATCTTCCCTCTCCCAGCATCCCTCCTTATATTAATATCTATAAAATAAAGCAAAAGTCTCTATACAAAGAATATTTCCCATTTTACTTATTTATTAATTTTTAATGTTAAAAAATATTAAATCGTATTCTTATTTTAATACATCATTAAAGAACAGGTAACAGTACTCTGCTAAATTTGCCTTCAAAAAAATGAAGAAAACTCTAGCCACTTTTGCCGTTTTTTTACTTCCCCTTTATTTTTCCGCTCAGGAAATTACTATCTCCGGAAATGTAAAATCTGAAAACGGTTCTAGTGTTTCCGGTGTGAACATCACCGACAAAAACACAGGAAAGACTGCTACTACAGATGAAAATGGTAATTTCACCATTTCTGCAAACCCAAAAGATATTCTTGAATTTTTTGCTCCTGATTTTTCTGTTTATACCGTTGAGGTTTCTTCCAAAAAACAGTATTCTGTTGTCTTAAAAAAGCAAAACGAAAAGCAGATTGAAGGCGTTGTTATTACCGCATTAGGTATTGCCAAGAAGAAAGAAAAGATTGGTTATGCCACTCAGGAAGTGGGAACGAAACAGTTTGAAACCATTACTACGCCAAGTATCGGGAATTTATTCTCAGGACAGGTTGCTGGGCTGAATGTTTCCAATCCTACAGGAATGCAGCAGGCTCCGCAGTTTACTTTGAGAGGAAATTCCAATCTCGTTTTTGTGATTGACGGTGTGATTGTTGAAAAAGAGGTTTTCCAGAATTTGGACCCTAACAATATTGAAAACATCAACGTGCTGAAAGGAGCTACCGCCTCTGCTCTATATGGTTCAAGAGGACGTTACGGAGCTGTTTTGATCACAACAAAAAATGCTAAGAAGAAAGGTTTTTCTGTAGAATTTTCTCAGAATACCATGATCACTGGTGGTTTTACCAATCTTCCGAAAACCCAGACTGAATACGGTAACGGCTCTCATGGCAAATATGAATTCTGGGACGGAGCTGATGGCGGAGTCAACGATGGGGATATGATCTGGGGACCAAAATTCGTTCCCGGCTTACAGATTGCCCAATGGAACAGTCCAATCAGAGATAAAGTAACCGGACAGGTAGTTCCGTGGTATGGAGCTGTTACAGGAACTCAGTATGATGACAAATCAAGGTATGAAAGAGTTCCGATTGACTGGAAATACCATGATAACTTAAATACATTCTTAAAGCCCGCTGTCATCAACAATAATAATTTTGCGATCAGCTATAGAAATAACAAAGACGTATACAGATTCTCCGGAAATTTCATGAATTATGATGACAGAGTTCCGAACTCTTATCTTCAGAAATACGGAATCAACTTTTCTTCTGAAAATCATCTTGGTGAGAAATTAATCTTTGACACAAAATTCAACTTCAACCAGGCCTTTACTCCTAATATCCCGAACTACGATTATAATCCAAGCGGACACATGTACACTATTCTGATCTGGATGGGAGGAGATGTAGACGGAAAAGCATTGAAAAATCATATGTGGATTCCCGGAAAGGAAGGAAGAGCACAGGCCAACTGGAACTATGCATGGTACAACAACCCATGGTTCGGAGCTGAGTATTACAAGAATCAGAACAGAACCAATATTATCAATGCACAGACAGGCTTAGAGTATAAAGCAACACAGGATCTATCGGTAAAAGGGAAAATATCTTTAGTGGAAAACCACAGCAAAACAGAAATATTGAGTCCTTATTCTTACTTCAATTATAGTGCACCGAGAAGCGGAGGTTATATTTTGAAAGATAATAAAACATGGAACCTTAACTACGATGTCCTGGCGACTTACAAGAAAAAAATATCTGAAAACTTTGATTTCACCATCAACGCCGGAGGTTCAGCTTTTTACTATAAAAACAACAAAAATGAAAGATCTACGGACGGATTGAAAATTCCTGAAGTGTACACTTTTGAAAACTCTATCGGAGCGCTTAAAAATTATATGTATTTGAAGGAAAAGTTAATTTACAGTGCTTATTCAACCATTGATATCGGATTATACAATGCTTTCTTCATCAATATTTCCGGACGTAACGACTGGTCTTCTACACTGCCTAAGGCCAACAGATCTTACTTCTACCCTTCTGCTTCCATCAGTGCCGTTATTTCAAACCTGGTAAAATTACCGGAGTCTGTCAATATGCTGAAACTTTCCGCATCATGGGCCAAAGTAGCGTATGACTTCCAGCCCTATTCCATCAGAAATTATTACCTGAACAATGGGGGAATCACATTCAATGGAAATCCTACTTATTATTTTCCAACAACGCTGAATGTTGAAAATATGCTGAAACCTGAGCAGACAAAATCTTATGAATTAGGATTAAGTGCCGGTTTCCTTAATAACAGAATTACTTTCGATGCCACGTATTTCAGAACATTAGATTATAATAATATCCTTCAGTTCCCGGCTGCTGAATCATCAGGTTTCACCTCACAATATGTAAACGGAAATGAATATACTACGAAAGGATTTGAAGTTTCCCTTGGTTTAGTTCCGGTAAAAACTGCTGATTTCAGTTGGAAAACATTGATCAACTGGAGTACTTATGAGCAAAAGCTGACTTCCATTTATGATAATATGCCGAACTACAACAACATTAAGTTGGGAGAAAGAATGGACAGCTATTATGACTATACATGGCAAAAGTCTCCGGATGGAAAAGTTATTCTTGATGCTAATACAGGAATGCCGACAAGAGCTAATACTCCAAGTAACCTGGGACACTTCAACCCTGACTGGACTTTCGGTTTCAACAACACCTTTAAATATAAAAAGTTTACTTTAAACATCGGAATTGACGGAAGCATCGGTGGGGTGATGAGGTCTCAGGTAGTGGAAAAAATGTGGTGGGGAGGAAAACATCCTAATTCTGTAGCGTACAGGGATCTTGAGTATGCTAATCCGGGAACCTATTATTTTGTACCGGATGGAGTTAACTACAATCCCGCAACCGGGCTTTATACACCACACACAAAAGCAATCAGCTATCAGGACTGGGCACAAAATTATCCCTACCGTGCAAGAGTAACGCAGGATGAGAGTGAAGAATTTGCCAACGTTTTCGACAGAACCTTCGTTAAGTTGAGATCTGTTGTTCTGGAATATGATTTCTCGTCATTACTGAATCCGAAAGGAATGGTAAAAGGCTTCACTGCCAATATTTCTGCCTATAATTTAGCCATGTGGAAAAAATCAAAGAATCTTTACTCCGATCCTGATTTCCAGATCAAAACAGGAAGAGAAGGTGATGTAAGCAATGATATTCAGGATCCTTCCAGCAGATGGTTTGGAATAGGTTTTAATCTTAAGTTTTAACTAAAAAGTACGTCTAGACAATGAAAAATACTATAAACAAAGTGAAAAGGCAAAAAGGTAAAACAGCATTATGGATGATGAAATCTATATTTGCAGCCGGGCTTCTGACGTTAGCATCATGTGAATCCAACCTTGATACAATTAATGAAAACCCGAATGACCAGGCCAGCATTGATCCCAAAAATCTTCTGACCTATGTTTCACAATACACCTTCAAAGTGGATGGAGATAATATGTACGCTTCAAGAATGATGATTGGTACTGATGGCGAAAATTCTTATCAGTATATGAAATGGAATGATTTATCCTTTGAAGTTTACACAAAAGGACTTCTGAATACAGGGAAAATGATGCAGGAAGCAGAGAAAAGAGGAAACAAAAATTATCTGGCTATCGGAAAATTTCTGAGAGCCTATCATTTCTTCAACATCAGTTTGAAAGTTGGAAGTGCTCCGTATTCTGAAGCGGCAAAGGGTGAATCCGGGATTACACAACCCAAATATGATACTCAGGAAGCGATCATGGCCGGGATTTTATCAGAACTCAAAGAAGCCAATGATCTTATTAATACCAACGATAAAATTGAAGGAGATATTGTCTACAACGGAGATGCTTTAAAGTGGAAGAAACTGATCAATTCATTCCGCCTGAAAATACTGATCACTTTATCTAAGAAAACGACGGTAGGAAGTTATAATATTGCTGCAGAATTTGCTTCAATTGCAGGAAGCCAGTCTATAATGACTTCCATTGCAGATAACGGTGAACTTAAGTTTGCTGATGCTGCTGACAGCAGATACACCATGTTTAATAATAGCGGATATGGTTCGGGTTTGTACATGGCGGATTATTTCATTAATATGTTTAAAGACAGACATGATCCGCGTTTGTTTACATTTGCGGCACAAACTACCGGAGCAAAAGAAGCCGGAAAAGCGATCACAGATTATACAGCTTATAACGGAGGAAATCCTACGTCACCTTATTCTGATAATGCTGCTTTGATCACAGCAAAAAATATCTCTAAAGTAAACGACCGTTTTTATAAAGATCCTACCAATGAGCCTGCTTCTGTATTGAGTTATTCAGAACTTGAGTTTATTCTGGCCGAAGCTGCGGCAAGAGGCTGGATTTCCGGATCTGCAAAAACACATTATGACAACGCAATCAAAGCGAGTTTCAGTTTTTATCAGACGTATGTAAAAAATCCGGGACAGTATTTCTCAGGCTTTGATGTGAATCAATATCTGGCAACTCCTTTAGTGGTTTATAATAATGCTGATCCACTACAAACACAGCTGGAGAAGATCATGATCCAAAAATACATGACCATGTTCCATCAGGCACAGTGGACATCATATTATGACTATTTAAGAACAGGTTATCCTAACTATCCTTTAAAAGCAGGTGTTGCAGCACCTTTCAGATTCAGATATCCGCAGTCTGAGTATAATTACAACAGCAATAATTTAAAGGCCGCATTAGCCGCTCAGTATGGAGGAAATGATAATATCAATTCCAAACCCTGGTGGCTGCAATAAAAACATGATTATTTTTATATAAAACAAAGAAATCGCAGGAAAATCCTATTAACTTGCGGTTTCTTTCTTATTACGATTGAACATGAACAGAAGAGAATTTTTAGAGAAATCAAGTCTTTTATTAGCTGGATTAGGAACTTCAAATGTTCTGCATCCTTCTATTTTAAAAGCTTTAGCCATTGATCCTGCTGCGCAGTCTACGTTTTATGATGCAGAGCATGTTGTCATCCTGATGCAGGAGAACCGTTCATTTGACCACGCTTTCGGTGCCCTTAAAGGAGTAAGAGGCTTTTTGGATAAAAGAGCTTTTATAAAACAGGATGGACATTCTGTTTTCTTTCAAAAAAATGACGAAGGAAAATATGCTTCTCCTGCCCGACTGGATTTAAGAAATACAAAATCTACCTGGATGAGCTCACTTCCACATTCATGGGCTGATCAGCAAAAAGCATTGAACAAAGGAAAATTTGACCAATGGCTTCAGGCGAAAGCCTCAGGAAATAAAGATTACAAGAATATTCCGCTTACCTTAGGATATTACAACCGTGAAGACCTTCCGTTTTATTATCAGCTGGCAGATGCATTTACCATATTCGATCAGTATTTCTGCTCTTCACTTACCGGAACTACTCCCAACAGATTATTCCTTTGGTCCGGAACTTTGAGAGAACAGCAAAACGGAAAAGTAAAGGCCAATGTTGTTAATGAAAACATTGATTATGACAAGGCAAGACAGGCAAAATGGAAAAGCTTCCCGGAGATTTTAGAGCAGCAAAATGTTTCGTGGAGAATTTATCAGAACGAGATCAGTCTTCCAAAGGGAATGTCCGGCGAACAGGAAGCCTGGTTAAGCAATTTTACAGATAACCCGATTGAGTGGTTTTCAAAATTCAACGTTAAGTTTTCAAAAGGATACCATCAGAATATTCCTAATATCATCACCTATCTGAAAGGGGAAATTGAAAAAAATCCTGGTCAGAAACAAAGGCTGGAGGCTATGCTGGCGGAAGTACAGGAAGATCAGGTGAAATACCATCCTGATAATTATTCCAGGCTTTCTAAGGAAGAAAAAAACCTTCACGAAAAAGCATTTACAACCAATTCCCACGATCCGGATTACTGGAAACTTGAAATCGGAAAGGATGAAAACGGAGAAAGACTGGTTGTTCCTGAAGGAGATGTACTTTTTCAGTTCCGAAAAGATGTGGAAGAGAAAAAGCTTCCATTGGTTTCCTGGCTTGTGGCTCCTGAACATTTCTCAGATCATCCAGGATCGCCTTGGTACGGAGCCTGGTATATTTCTGAGGTTTTAAATATTCTTACCAAAGATCCTGAAACATGGAAAAAAACCATATTCATCATCAATTACGATGAAAACGATGGATATTTTGATCATGTGCTGCCTTTCGCACCACCGGTGAATCCAAACCAGCCCGTTGACATGAATGGAAAAGAAGGAGTGGAATATGTAGATCAGTCTCAGGAATACATGAGCAATCCTTCTTTAAAAAGCTATGAAAAAGTGGAAGGAACTGTTGGTTTAGGCTATAGAGTTCCTATGATCATTGCTTCACCATGGACCAAAGGAGGTTTTGTCAATTCCGAAGTATCGGATCATACTTCTGTGCTGCAGTTTCTGGAGAAATTCATTATGAAGAAATTCAAAAAGAATGTACATGTTGATAATATCAGTGACTGGAGAAGGGCGGTATGTGGGGATCTTACATCAGCTTTCAATTCTTCCAGCGTGAAAGTTCCGAAAATGGATTATCTGAATCAGAAGGATTACGCTAAAACCATCAATGCAGCTAAAAATAAACCAGTTCCTGATCTGAAATGGTATTCTGAAGATCAACTTAATGATAGTTTGCTTGACATTCAGGAAAGAGGACTGAAGCCATCCAACCCGCTGCCTTATCATTTCCATGTCAATTTGGAAGGCGATCATATAAAAATGACTAATCTGAAAGAAAATGGAGTCCCTTTGCTTGTTTATGACAGGACTCAGTTTAACAGTAATAATTATCATTTTTCATATGCCTTATATTCCAGACAAAATTTATCCCATGCTGTGCATTCCGGAGCCTATGACTATGAAATTTTCGGTCCCAATGGCTTTTTCAGGAAATTTCAGGGAAGTATTTATCCGGAAATAGAGATAATTTTAGAAAATATAACAGCAAAAAACCAGGTTGAGCTGACTGTAAGAAGTAACAAAAAGAAAAATTTCTCCATCAGCCTGGAAGATTTGTACACAAAAAATAAAAAAACAATTCCTGTAGAAAAATCAGAAGAAAAAATAATTATCGATCTTGATAAATTTAAAGGGTGGTATGATTTGAAAATCTCGTCAAACGAGCATCTGTGGCACTTTGCCGGACGTATTGAGACCGGAAAAGCTTCTGTTTCTGATCCGCATTGGGCGTAAAAAATTCTTTTAATATTGATAAAAACCTGTACAAATTTGTATAGGTTTTTTTTGACTTATTCTGTTAAAGAATATTTCAATTAAAATACATTACGCAATGTAAATACTTATTAATATAAAAATTATTATATATTTTATTCAATGTATTCCGAATTTCGTTATATTCACTCTACTAATTATCACCATCATGAAAAAATTAAATTTGACTATTGCAGCGTCTTTATTTGCGTTTGCTCTATCCGGGAATCTGAGCGCACAGGACATCAATACAGACAACCATACGGTTACCATTTCTATTCCCGAAGTTGCATTGGTAGATATTGAACCGGCAGCGACAAAAAACATCACTCTTGGATTCACGGCTCCTACTGAAGCAGGAAGTCCTATTATTCCGGATGCAGCCAACACTACTTTATGGCTTAACTATTCTTCTATTAAATCTGTTGCAGACCCTACACGTAATGTAAGTGTAAAAATGAATGCCATTATTCCAGGAGTAGATCTTAACGTAACTGCTGCGGCAGCTACCGGAGCAGGGGCAGGAACACTGGGAACCTCTGCAGGCCTTCTGACATTAAGTGCAGCCGATCAGACTATTATTTCCGGAATCGGAAGTGCTTATACCGGTAACGGAGCCAATAACGGACACAATCTTACCTACGCTCTTGCTGCAGGAAGTGGTCCTGGAGGAGTAGCAGCTTATGCCGATTTACAAGCTACAGCTACGGTTGCTGCCACCGTTACCTATACGATATCAGACAATTAGAATTTAACTAAAATTCAATTTTGCCTTTCAAAAACAAGAAGAAGCTGTTATTCAGTTTCTTCCTGGCTTTGTATTATTAATGATTTAACTTCAAACTTTACATCATGATAAAGCGTATCCTTATTTTGATCACCCTGATTTTGCAGTTCAGCTTTTTACATGCCGGTATTGTGATTCTCAACGGGCTTACGCATTCTTACAAAATAGAAAACGGAAAGGTGTATAAAGGAAAAGTTGCTATTGAAAACACAGGCAGCAACCCTCAAAGTGTAAAAATATTTTTACAGGATTATACCTACCATGCAGACGGAACCATCAATTATACAGCATTACGTACCAATAAACGCAGTAATGGAGAATGGCTAAAGCTCAATACCAATCTTGTTACTCTTAAAGGTAAGGAAAAGACTGAGATATTTTATGAAATAACAGTTCCCAACCAGGCAATGGATCCGGGAAGCTATTGGAGTGTGATCATTGTAGAACCGGTAGAAGAGATAAAACCCAGCGACAATAAACCGGGAGTGAGCATCACTTCTGTTATACGATATGCCATTCAGGTCATTACAGATGTTGAAGCAGAAAAGGGCCAACCGGACCTTAAGTTTGAAAATGTAAAGGTAGAAAAACAGGAGGGAAAGCAGACAGCAAAGATAGCAATAGCCAATCATGGCAATCTTTACTGTAAACCGACAGCTTCTATTGAAATCTATAACCGGAAAACGGGTGAAAAGATGGGAACTTATTCAAGTTTAACGATGGGACTTTTGCCAGATACCTCCAAGACATTTTACATTGATATCAGTAGATTACCCCCTGACAAATACAAAGCAACTATCATAGCAACGGATGAAGAAGAGAATGCTTTTGCACTCAATGTGGAATTAGAAGTAAAAAATGATTAGAACTTGGACTTTATTTATTATCATCTCAATATTCCCGGTATTTATTTTTTCCCAAGAGCAATCCGACAGATTGGTCAGTAAAAAAGATAGTTTAATGCCGGGAATGTCTACTTCTATTCCCTTCACTTTAGAAAATAATTCGGCGGAAACCAAAATATATGATATTTCAGTTGTCACTTCAAGTTCCTCAATAAATCCTATTTTAGCAAAGGGAGAATTTCAGATTCTGCCTTATGAAACATCGGTATATCTGGTTCCTTTACGGATCGGTACTGAAACAGGACAGGGTATTTATTCTGTCACCCTGAACATTACAGACCGCAATAATGGAACAGCTTTTACACAAAGTTCAAAAATTGTAGTTTCCGGAAGCAGAAAGCTTATGGTTACGGTTTTAAATATACCTGAATTTGTAAGAGCTGGAGAAACGGTCCGTGCATCTTTTCTTTTAAAAAACAATGGTAATATAACGGAAAGTATCGTTATTGAAAGTAAAAATGCTGTTATTGATAATGAATCATCTCTTGTTCTTGCACCCAATGAATCCAAAATCATTACGATTCACAAAGTAACAAGTTCTGAACTTGCTCAGAATGAATTTCAGAACCTAAATCTTTCGGTACATCCGAGGAATAATCCCAAAGAAAATCAGGATGTCTATGCAACCACTCAGGTGATATCAGTAAAACCCTCTGAAAACGATATTTATCACAGACTGCCTGTTGCTTTCTCTTTATCTTTCATTGGAATGCAGAATATGGGCGTTTATAATGATGGTTTTCAAGGTGAAATTTACGGAAAAGGAACACTTGATAAAGACAATAAGAATCAGATTGAATTTAGGGCTGTCACTCACAATCCGGTAGAGCTTAATACATTCACCCAATATGAGGAATATTTTGTGAATTATAAACGGGATAAGTTTTTTCTTCACCTTGGCGATAAAACCTACTCTTCTTCTTATCTTACAGAATTTGCAAGATATGGACGCGGGGCAGAAATCCGATATGATTTTAATAAAGTAAGCTTCGGCGGCTTCTATAATCATCCCAGATTCTTCCGAGATATTAAAGATGAATTTAATATTTATTCAGCCTTTAAAATCCGAAAAGAGTCTGAAGTATCTGTAGGATATCTCTACAAAACTCCGAGGAAAGAAGAAATCCGATCTGGAGATGTAAAACTTGATTCAGATGCTCATCTGCCTTATGCTAAAGGGAAATTTAAAGTTTCAAAAAATATTAATCTTTCCGGTGAACTGGCATACAGTACAACACAAAAAACAGATGGAACAGCTTATTTATTACAGGCAGAAGCCATTTTAAAAAAATTGAACGGAAGTCTGATGTACATGAGAGCCAGTCCTGATTTTGCAGGATATTTTACCAATACAAATACCTTTAACGGTAATATTTATTACAATATCACCAAAAAGATCAGCATATTTGCCAATTACATGCAGGATGCCAAAAACTTCCAAAGAGATACCCTGTTACTGGCAGCCCCCTACAGAAAGTATTTTCAATATGGAGTACAGTACAAATATCTGCCTAGTGGTTTCATTATTCTTAATAACGGGTATCAAACCTATAAAGATCGTTTAGAACCTAAACAGTTTGATTATTATGAACGTTATTTCAAAGTGAGTATTAATCAACAGATAGGAGTATTTCAGGTAAATGTAGATGGACAATTCGGGAAAACAGATAATTATCTGACTGGATTTAATGGAAATTCGAGTTTCTATTCTGCCAACCTTTCATTTCAAAAATTCAAAACATCTTTTAACATCTTCGGAAGTTATGCTATAAGCTCAAGATATCAGCTTCAGAATCAGAAAAGCCTTTACTACGGAGCAAGAATTTATAGTCAGCTTTCCGATAAAACCAGCTTAAGCATTTTTTATCAGAACAATTATATGCCTGAGGAATATTTCAAAGACAGAAATCTGTTTGAACTTCTTTTTCATCAGCAATTATTTCCTGGAAACGAACTTGACCTTTCCGGAAGATATTCATTGCAAAGAGGAGAAATTGGAGATAAAGATTTCATATTCTCTATGCGCTATACATGGCGGCCTAACATACCTGTACAGAAAATTGCCGATTATATTTCACTCTCTGGAAATGTAAGCAACTTAGGTATAAAAAAAACTGAGGGAATAAGATTAATACTTGGAAGTTACCTATCCGTTACCGATAAGGATGGAAATTATATGTTTAAAAATGTTATCCCGGGTAATTATTTTCTTGAAATAGACCGTTCCACCACAGAAATCAATGATATTCCAACCCAAACTTTTCCAGCCTCCCTTTCATTGATGAATAAAGAGCATACTTTTAATTTCGGATTAACAACCGCAGCAAATGTTAAGGGCCAGGTTAATTTCCTGGAAACCGGAGAAAAAGACCAGCCAGATTCCGGGCAACAATTATCTTTAAAAGGAAAGAAGAAAAGGGAAAGTATCATTGTAGAAGCTAGCAGCCATGATCAGACTTTTCGTAAGGTATGCTACATAGGAGAAGATTTTGATTTCACTTATCTACGTCCGGGAGACTGGATTGTAAAAGTTTATCGTAATGGGTTGGATAAACGCTATAAAATCTCAACAGACCAATTTCTGTTTACTTTACAACCATCAGAAACAAAAAAATTAAGCATCAATATTGTTAAACAACAGATAGAGATCAAATATCAAAAGGAATCCTTGAAAGTAGGATATAATGAAATAAAAAAGAAGAAATGATTCTGATCCGTTCCATATTATTAATTGTATTTTGTACTGTATACAGTTCAACCTATTCCCAGACTGCAAGTACTACCGTTACTTTGACTTTACCCAAAGTAACTTTAATGGATATTGAACCTACAGGAAGCATAACTTTAAATTTTACACGCCCTACCGAGGCCGGAAATGCTCTGGTAGCTCCAGCACCCAATACGTCAAAGTGGATCAACTATACATCTGCTATCGCTTCCGGAGGACTTACCAGAAGAATTACAGCATCAGTAAATACAGTTATTCCAGGTGTTAATATAAGAATTCAGGCAGCTGCAGCTTCCGGAGCCGGAGGTGGAACATTGGGAACATCTGCAGGGCAGGTTATCCTTACAACCACTCCAACTACGATTATTAGTGGTATTGGAGGAGCATATACAGGAAATGGAGCGAATAACGGCCATGCCCTCACCATTTCACTTGCCACTAGTACTTATGGCAATTTACAGGCACAGACCAATACAGCTATTGTCATCACCTACACCATTACAGAATAAAATTAAAAAATGAAAATTAAAAGTCCTTTTCTCAAAGAACAGTTCTTAAAAAGATATCTATACATTATTGCTTTAATAATGGGAAGTTACCTTGAGGGGCAAACCATAAATATTACAGGATCTAACTGGAATGCAAGTGCACCTACCATCACTGAAGCGGGAACCAACTATACCGGAACTTACGATAATCCTGGCTTATTCACATTGTCGGGTCATTTACCAGGATCTTTCCTGAATCTTCTTGGTAGCTCTGGTGCCAAAATCAGTATGCAATATCTTCCTACCAACTGGAACAGCTCTCTGAAACTTTATGCAAAAAGAAGTGGTGGATCAGCAACTATCAACGGGCTTTGTTTGCTTTGTTCCGTTACATTTTCTGGAGGAACGGCGAATTATATAGAAATACCTCAGTCCAGTGCAGTAACACTTTCTACAATTACATTTGGTGGAGTATTAGGCGTTAACAACAGTGTAGACTACTCAGCTATAAATGTACAATTACAAATAGGTGGTGTATCTGTAACAATTCCTGCGGCAACATATAGCGCACAAATAGTTTTTACAATCGCAGCAAACTAAGTGTCTTTTGTAAATTCAAAATCAAAATGCCATAAATGGAACCACTTCTTTACAGAGGTGGTTTTTTATTTCTTTTGGCTTAAAATAAAGTAGATTTGAGCTACGCGGACATATTTATCAGGAAATTGTACTTCTTATTTGTGATAATCGATTTATGAGATTTAAAAAAGGAAAGAATATTATTCTCCCAATAGAATAGATAAACATCCTTTTCCAATGGCGTCTTCTTTTTCATTTGCTCCGTTTCTTTCTACTGTGTCATTCCGCAGGAATCCAGGCTTGTTTATTAGAAGCTTATATTTTGTTACAGAATGTAAAATAGATTGTTCAGACTCCTATGGAGTGACAACTGGAGGGTGTACTTTCCATCATAAGGATGAGTGATTAGTGATAGTTGATCAATGATAGTTGATTGATGTATCGTTTATCATCTATTACTCATTATGTATGAGTTTAGGGTTCCCTGCTTGGGTATAAAGCAAAAAAAATCCTTTATCAATAAGATAAAGGATTTTAAAAATAAAATA
>NZ_QICX01000013.1:0-131215 GCF_003201365.1 Chryseobacterium sp. CBTAP 102 | reverse complement strand
GGGTCGGAGCGTGGGAGACCCTTCGACTTCGCTCTGGGTGACAGCCTGGGAGAGCATGGCGCGAGGAGTAGGAATGGAGAGCAGGATTAAGCTCCCCCAAAAAAAGTTGGAGAGTTCGAGAGGGTGAGAGTAAGAGAGTAAGAGGGTTGAAGATAAAAGAGCGTAAGACGCCTGGTGATGGAAGAATAAAAAAGGAAATAGTAAGAGTGTTGAAAGGTGCTTTAAAAGAAACGTTTGATTAATAACTTATAGGTATAGTATCCTAATAAGCATCCAATGGTATCTGCTACGATATCCAGTGTTTCCATAGATCTGCCCAATCCCATTTCTTCCTGCAGAATTTCGGTAAGGAACGCATAGAGAAGTATGATCTGAAAAAAGTAAGAGAATTTTATTTTGGGGAATGCGGCAATGAAAGAGAAACCCAAGGCTGCAAATATACTCAGATGCAATACCTTGTCAATACCGCTGAACATGAACCAGTATTCATGATTTTCTTCTCCTGGTTTGAGAAGCATATAAGTAAGAAATGCCCAATAAATGGGCAGTATCTTACTAAATATTTTTGAAATCTTATCCAATGATCGCTTTGTAATCATCCGCAGAAAGTAATTCTGACTGGTCTGCCCCATCGGCAATTTCCAATTTGATGATCCATCCGTCTCCATAAGGATCTGTATTTAACAGTTCAGGCTGATCTTCTAATTCTGAATTAAACTCGATAACCTTTCCTGCGATAGGTAAGAACAGATCCGAAACAGTTTTTACTGCTTCTACACTTCCGAAAACGTCTCCTCCATTAAGATCATCATCTACAGTATCTACATCAACGTAAACGATGTCTCCAAGTTCTCCTTGTGCGAAGTCTGTAATACCGATTGTAGCTACATTACCTTCGATCTTGATCCATTCGTGATCTTTCGTGTACTTTAATTCTGATGGTGTATTCATTTTTAAATTTTTATTTTGTACAAATGTATTCAAAATTCTAAAAGGTTCAAAGCATAAATAAGTAACTTGAAGAAATTTCGAATGAAAATAAAAAATCGCTGCTAGTGCAGCGATTTAACGAGAAAGGTTATTTTTTAATGATCTTATTAGGATAGCTTTTGCCTGTTGAGTCTATAAGTGTTACCATATAGATACCTGCAGGATATTGAGACAAATTGACCTCAGTAGTATTCAATGATGATACTTCTTTGGTTATTATCTTTTTGGCATCTATAGAATATACTTCTAGTGTCTTGAATTTTTTACCATTAAAATCAATATTCAGTATATCTTTGGTAGGGTTTGGATATAGTTTCACGGCCCTATCAATAATAGACTCCTGGTTTAAGTTACCATCATTTAGTACAATTTCTCCGTAATATGGTTTATTCCCAAATTTCCCTATGGTCTGCTTAAGGTATAGCGTTTCATTTGGTGTTTCTGTAGTTTTAGGATTAAGCATATCATCAAAGGTCAGAGAGCATGCAGGAATATCTGCAGGCAGCGGAGCTTGTGCTTTTGCCGTAAATTCTATCCCGCTAGTAGCAGAAACACTAAAGCCTGGTTTCATTACCACAGAATATTTCCCATGTATAGTCACACTCTTATACCCTGTCAACTGTTGTGTTTTATTATCTAAAATTACGGTTTTAGTATCGTATGTTGTGGTATTAAAATCATATCCTAAGTTAGGAGATCTAAATAAAAAAATGTTTAAGTTGGTCCCAGCTAAATTTCTAAACTCTTCTCTACCATTAACAACAACACCCGAACTAAAATAGGGGTTATCCAATTTTTTTGGACGATGATATGCTGATGAATAAAAAACCTCATCATTATAAGTTGTATATGGATGTGCTAAATAATCAACTTCTCTTATACTGAACATTCTTCGTTTAATATCATTACCTTCTTTATAATCATCACTTATTATATATTGATCATTAAATCCACCAACCTCGCTCCATTTAAGCAAAGTGGCTTTATCCTTAATCCAATTTCCATTACTATTTTTTTTGAAATTCATATAGCTATAGTTGGGGTATTCTCCTCCTGGTGAGGGTTTCCACGGGAATTTACTTAACTTAATAATCTGATTATTTTTCATAATAAAATGAGATCCATAACCAAAATATATTGTTTTAAAGTCGTCAGACGTCGTAATGTGAGAAGAACTGGCAGAATTATTGGATAAATCTAATTGCATAAGCTCAAAAGATCCTACTCCATTACCATTTCTGTAAACTATATTATATAAATCATTAGATCTTTCAAATATGAATAAAGGATCATAAAGGTAATTTGTAGCAGGAGCGGATAAAAATTGATTTGACAATGATGCTCTTAAATTAAAAGCCGGTGAATTTGAAACAAAATTATAGATATCAATTTTATTTTGTCCAGACGGTTGTATAAAAACCTTATTTCCAATAATTTTTGTAAATACACCAGAAGTTCCATTTGCTATTGGAGTTGTCTCCATTAACCAGCTACCATTCTGTTCATTATAAAAACAAGAATATATTTTATTAACGAGGTTTGAATTTTCCCTTACTGACAACATTAAACGTCCGTTATCAAAATCATAATATTTAAAAATAGTAAGATTCTGCTGATTATAAAAAAGGGTTTTATAATTCTCATATATAAGTTCATTATTTATTATTTTATAAGATTGAATTTCAAATGTTTTGTATATAGCACCTGATGTATTTCTTCTCCATTCTTCAATAAGGATATGAACTCTATTGTCACTAACCCCTACAACATCTACCACAAAGCTAAAAACCTGACCATTAGAACCAGGGTTCTTTATTGTTATTTTTGCAGGTTTTATATACTTTATTTTATTACAATCTATTACTTTGTATATCCCCCAAAGCTGCAAATTAGGCAAGAAATTATTTATATTAAATTCATATATATCATATATATTCTCGCTCATGGCAAATGTATTTTTATTAGGTGCCATGACTGATCTATAATAATTAAAATTTTCATCTACCTGCTGCTGGTAATTACCGGAGCCATTAAATTCTTTCAAATATATTTTTTTACCCCATGTATTAGCTGGATGAACTTTTTCTCCATTTACGTCTATTGGCTCTTCTTGCCAATTCGTTGGCTGAGGATTGCCTCCTCCTGGAGTATTGCCATCAATTGGCGCACCAATTTGAATATTGTAGCCTGTAGGACAATAAGGTCCTATAGATTGCACGTTTGTTCCATTTGGGTTAAGCCATGGAGACATTGTGTAATAGTTATTTGAAAACCTTGAATAATAGGTATAATATGTAGGACCTGTAGCATTATAAATATTTGGATTATTACAATTAAAAATGTTCGGATCAGGACCTGTTGACAAAGATCCTATTAACCTATCAAAACTGTTAAATAACGGGGATCCTGATGATCCTTTTTCCACAATACCATTTCTCCATGAATTTTGTAAGAATGTTCCATCTGTGCTTTGAAGATGTGGAACACTATATCCATTAAATAATATTGGATTACTACCCATTACCGGATATAATTCCTGAACCATAGATATTTTTTTAACATCACCTTTGGGGTGGTGAACTGAGTATGCATTAGTAGGATTTACTGAATAAGCATTAGGATTATTATCCCATCCTGCATAGCAAACTTTATATTGGGCTAAGAGACTTGGTGTTATCTTAAGTTTTATTAATGCATAGTCGAAAGATGTGTAAGGACTTTGTGTTAACAAAGTACAACCAAAAACTGAGGTATTGGATAATGAAGAGGGAGCATCTGCTCCATTACTAGTACAAGATAAAGCTTCATAATTAAATAAAGTAATAAGTTCCGTACTCCAATTGATATTATTATTTGCCGCTTCATACCCGATACAATGTGCAGCTGTCAAAAAATAAGGTTCTCCATTTTGGGCTGTATTGTTCATTAGGTTTCCCGAGCAAGTTGCTGAATAAGTATGTGTATTTGTTCCCGATTGATATATGGGATATAACATTAAGCCTACAGATTTTATATTTCTTGATCTATTCTCACTAGGACTAAATACACATGCTACATTCTTATGACAATTACCTGCCGCACCATATACGCCACTATAAAAATCTGTAAAAGAATGGATCACCTTTTCGGTTGTTAATAAAGGTTTTTCACTACTATCTACAGAGTAGGAAAGCTCAATATAAAATGTGTTTCCAGGAATTGGCTGTGTTCCAAATTCAAGACCTTTATTTGAGGTATCAGGATTATTTTTATTATTAAACTCTCCTAGAATAAACCCATTTTCTGCATACAGGAAAAGCTTACTATTTTCTGGTAAAAGATATTTCTTAAAATAGATTTGTAGTGCTTTAGCATCTGATGACGTAACCTTATATAAATAATAATACCTTCCATCATACTCAATTCTATTGCTATCATCCGTTATATTAATTTCTTTATAAAAGGTTTTCCCATAGATATTTTGATTCGCATATGCTTCATCTGTTAAATTAGAAACCTCATCTATTATTCCTTGATTACTAAATCCTTTTGTTTCGAATGTCTTAATATTTTGTTTAAGTTGTAACAAAGGAATAATCTCACCGAGAGAGTTCTTATATTCTTCTCTGGTTGTAATACGTCGTTCGGAAACTAATTTTTCATACAAAAATGGGTACCCGTTATCTCCTACCTGAGATTTTACAAAATTCAAGCAGAATAAAAAAAATATAATTAAATATTTCATCATTTGCTTTTATGTGTTTTTTTCAGTTCTTCAATTTCTTCTGCCTGCTTTTTCAATTGCTTATTTTGTTCAATTACATACAGGGTCAATTCTTCTATCTTCTGTAAAAGCTTAATCTGAAACTCTCCTACATTTACCCCTTCTTTTTCCATTTCCTTGGCAGAAGCAATTTCAGGAAGGTGCTTTTTCTCTTTGATATGTTTCTCAATATTTTCTAATGTTGGTAGATTATAATTTTCATCAAATACAAAATCAGCAGTTGGAGTTAGTGTTACTTTGAGTTCTTTAGCTTCCAACTTACCTTGTAATAAAGCATTTCCTGTAGGAGAAATTTTCATTATTTCCGGCATGGAGACAGGTAAATCTATCGCTATTTGTTGAGAAGTTGAAGCCAATAATCTGAAACCTTCATTATCAAGTGTAATTGCTGTTTTTACAAAGTTTCCTTCTCCACTGCTTGAAAGCCATCCTACATTCGCTCCATTTGCTTTTACTCCATAACTCATATAAGAGGACCCGGTGCTCCGTAATGCTCCCCAATTATTTATTGAGCCACTTGCATAGGGTATAGAAAAAGCATTAATCCCTGTCACAGAATCGCCGGCTCCTGCCATAATAGTCCCCGCTACATGAAGCTTACTTAAAGGAGCCACCGTTCCTATTCCAACATATCCGTTACTATCATTAATAACAAGTTTGGGATTTGTATAATCTCCTTTAGAAACAATCCATTGACTACCATGCAAATCACCAAAAAACCACCCATTATCCCCATTCAGGTATTGGGTTTGAATCCCCCGGATAAACCCTCCATCGTTAGTACTTCTTTTTAAATACAGAATAGGAGAAGGATTCTGAATAGTTATTTCAGAAAATGTTTGAGCCTGTTGTGAAAAGGCCAATGATGAAACCAATAAGGCCATCGAGAATAATTTTGTTTTCATAAATTTAAATTAATTTTAAAGTACAAATTTAACATTTTAAAAGCAGCTAAATCACGATTAAAAGAATTATAATGACTCTTTTCTATAATTGCTGATTTTGACTTAATTTTATCCAAAAATAATTACCAAAAGCGACAAAATATGTCGTATTAAAAACTTATTTTATAATATATAAAACAATATCCCTTTCTTTCAAAAGGGATATTGTTTTTATGGATTTATTATTTTTAGAATCCACCTCCTGAATCTCCGAATGTAAATGTGGCTGAAATACCTGCTCTTACTGTAGACAGCGGGAATGCTGTGGAGATCTTGTATTTTGAGGTCATCTGTTCGTAGAACACTCTCAGATTCAGATTCTCGGAAACATTGTAGTCTGCTGAAAGTTTAATGTTCATCAATCTTTGTCCTCCGGTAACCTGAGCATCATTCAGCAGAATATTCATAATAGATGTTTTGCTATCTCTTAATGAAATATCTCCTCTGATGTTAAGGTCACTTCCTTTTCCTCTTGTTCCCCTTCCCCGGATATTGGCTGTTCCTAATCTGAAGTTTCGGACAATATATCCAAGCCTTACTACATATTCTGTATTGGCATCTTCGGTAAGCGTCTGGTTGACTAATCCCAGTACCATCATTCTGGTTTTGTTATACTGTATCCCGAACTGCATATTGTTTCTCATGGTAACATCTATCCCGATAAGCGGTGAGAATGATTCTACATATCCCACCTGTGCGAATGTATACGGGTTAATTTTATCACCTCCATCTTTGACCACATTACCTGCATTATCTACTGTCTGATAATATCCGTTCGGGTTACCGTGATAATCTACGTTACTCTGAATACCTGTTGCCGTATAGGTGGCGGTATAGGCATGTAAGATATCAAACTTCGTGAACTGCCCGCTGATCATCGGGATATTTTTCAATCCGGAATAGGTAATTCTCCAGTTTGGTAACGGGAATCCTGATTTTTTAGGATTGCCCATAGGCGTCACTGATTTTCCTTCCATCGCTGCTCTAAAGGCAGGAATCAATACATAGGCATTTCCAATGCTGTAATGCTTAGCAAATCCGTTGTTATCCAATACTGCTCCCGGATCTCCCAGTTGTTGAGAAAGAGCTCTCGCATTTTCTCTGATCGCCTGGTAAACTGCCTGCCCATCTTTAAATGATGTGCTAAGAAGCATCGTCGTATTGGAATACGTTGTCATCTCACTAGCAAATGTAAAGTCAGGATCAGAAACCCCACCATTGATATAGTTAAATCCTGTATGTGAGAAGTTACTGTTAAAGGTATGCAACACATTAAGATCTACTCTTAAATCGTTCATTGGCATCACCTGTAGGTCGGCTCTCAATTCTTTGGTCGACATTCTTACATAAGGATCTGTCATGTATTTAGAATCACTAACCCATCCATTTTCCATTACTGTTCTTCTGATGTCAGCCTGTGATCCTAAAAGGAATCCTAGAGTTGGGCCACCCAGTGTCTGTCCAGATCCATACCAGTTTGGAGCTGATATTAGTCCCGGAAGTACTGTTCCATTCGTTTCGTTATAACTTACGTTTAACTGTTTGAAAGAAGTTAAGAAGAATGCAGCACTTTGAAGTGGAGTAAGCTTATTCTTAAATTTATATTTCTTATATCTGTATCTGTTTTTCTCCCACTGTTTGGCATACACATTATTCAGAGAGTCCATCTCCTGTTTGCGTTTCTGAAGTTTGGCATTTATATTCTTGAAATAGCTAAACTGCCCAAAAAACTTAGGAAGATCTGCTGAAGCTGTTGCCTGAATCACATTGGTATTCTGGCCCACAGATCCTAAACTTGTTGTTTTATTATTGTTGTTAGGATCCACAAATCCAGTCAACGAAGTAGATCTCGCTGCCCAGTTATAAGTAAATCCATATCCTACTTCTGCATCTATGAAATCCAGATAAGGCAGATACTGGAATGGCAGTTTATAATTCAGCTGCGCTCTGTGGTTGTACAATACCGGTCTTCCTGCTCTGAATACATTTCCGAAAATCGATTTGCTGTCCATCGAATTTACATCCAGATTGTCATTCAACGTTCTGGTTGCGGAGTTGATCTCCAGTTTTAATGATTTTGTGAAATTAAACCCTAAACCATACTGCCATCCAAAGAAGAAGTTTCTGTTTCTGATGGCATCGAAATTACTGTTCATATCACCATTAAGGATTGCTTCCACATTTCTGAACTCAAGCTCGTTGTAGTTTCTGTCGATTTCAGTTCTGAAAGAGATTCTTGTAGGAATTGGATTAATATTGAATTCTTTTACCCATCTCAGATATTTTGTAGACTTTGCCGTATCGCTGATCATCTTGTTGAAAGGCTTAAGTACCCACGGTTTAAAGGTGTAGTTATAATCAATATATCCTCTCAGATACTGTCTGTAATTTCTCTTGGTATAGATATCTCTGAAATAGTCATCGTTATATACTGCCGTTACTGAAACGTTTTCAATATCATAAAACTTAGGCTTTTTATTTGGGTTTACTCTTTCTTTGTGCATGTTAACCACTCCTATACTTCTCTGCTGGGTATACGTTCTCGCTACTTTTTTCAGCTGATCTTTATTTGGTGCCTTGCTGAACTCCACATCGGTATCCAGAGGATTGTACTTTGGATCTTCAATCGTCTGCGAGTAAGAATAGTTTAAAGGAATTTTCACCCCTGTTTTTTCCGGAAGGAATTTATCTACATTGATCGCAGTATTGATACTGAATGCGGATTGAGTAGACTGTGTTCTTTCTGCAGGCTTTGAATCGATATTCCCGAAACCAACTGATGTATAAGAGGCATTGGCATTTACTGTTGCAAGGTCTCCCATATTAAAGTTTAAGCTGGCATTTCCTGCATATCCCCCATCATTTTCTATTTCAGAAAGACGGATTTCGTTAACCCAAAGAACTCTTGTTATGGTAGAGTTTGTTCTTGGATCTGCATTTCTTACCCCAATCATAATGGTGGTAATATTTCCTAAACTTGGTCTCCCTTTAATATAAATATTTTTATAAGGTTCCTGATAGACAAGATCCATTGTTCTATTCGTGATTGCAACACCAGATTTGTCTCTTCTGATTTTAGCATCTACAAAGTTCTGAACATCAAAATCGACCTCATTTTCCATTGGCCAGATCTCCATAGGAGCTGTAGCAGTTGTAGAAGTAAGCTTCATTGTAGATTCATATTCATAATAGTTATCAGTGGCATCACTTCCAAAACGAATAAAGAATTTTGTCTTAGGATCATACGATCCTACATTCAGATCTCTGTTTTCCGGATCATGAGCGTGTACAAACAGCTTCAGCTTTTTGTACCTTCTCATATCCAATGTTGTATTTTTGAATACTCCTCTTGCCTCAGTTTTAAGCTCTTTCACTTTCATGTAAAGTGACGCCTCATTCTGTCTCTGCGCTCCTGCATTTCCACTCAATACCTGTCTGTCAATTCCCGGAGGCAATACATATGGAGGCTGGTTCAATGCATTTTCTTCAATATTTACACTTCCTATTTCAAAATTAGGATCTGTTACAGTTCCCGTTCCTTCGTCGGAATTTGGAACATTTGCACTGGCAATTTTGCTGGTATATTTTCTCCAGTCTGATCTTACAAGATCCATTGTTCCGAATCTTAAGGTAGAGGTCTGATCAAATCCTGCCAGCATTAATCTTGCAAACCTTACATTATTCAATACAGATGGATCCGCTGTCCCTTCAGCTTTATCATAATTCGCCACAGGGATTCTAAACAGGTACCATTTAACATCTGCAGACTGTCCGTTCTGGAATGTTGCTTTTACTGTTTTTACATCTACAATATTATTCGACCCAAGTGACAAACTTGGCTGGTCAAGCTTTATAACATATTGGTTATAGTTTTCAGTCTGATCCAGGTTGTAATCTTTGTTGATATCTTCAGCATCCGGAGTTTGCGAAGCTACATTCAGAGAGTTTGCTTCTGAGTTTCCTTCAGGGTTTCTGAAATATTTATAACGTTCCACCACTGAAGCAGCCTGACTTCCTGTAAATTTATCAGAAAGATAGAATACGAAGTCATCCACTGCAGGGTCAGCAATATTGGTTACCGGGTTTACAAATGTATTTCCGAATCTCATCGCTTCCTGATCAGAAGTAAGACCATCATATCCGGCATCCTGTACTTTTCTATCCTCTCCTTCTGTAGAGAATGCATATAAGATTGGCGGCTGTTTTGGCTGTACTCCCCAGTTTGAGTTGGTTGTAGAAGATGGTGTACCTGGCGTTGGAAGCCCGTTTTCATACTGCATTTTTCCATCTTTCAATACATCTTCTGAAACGTTTCCTAAATGAAGTAAAAGTTTTGGATCAGTACCCAGGGTTTTACCATCTGCGTAAGGGTCCATCATCCAGAATTCAACGTATTCAATGTTTGAAGTAACAAAGTTCGGAACGCTGATTGATCTCATAATTCCCGCCCATCTGCTTTGCGCCTGCTCTGTTAAAGGGTTAACATTATAAGGTCCTTTTTCTTTAGGGAAATAAGAGATATCAAAAGTATTGGTGAAAGTTTGTTCTCCTGCTACGAAATCTCTGTTATTATAAATCTCCGAATATTGTACTCTTCTGGAAGCGTGATTGGATACAGACTGCGGTGTAATTCCTGCAGGTGCTTTTCCTCCGACACCCCAAAATCTAGGGTCAATATTATACCATGTTAATAGTCCTCTTCCATATCCGCTTGTTAGATCATCATTACCAGGTACTGTGTTAAATGGCGGTAATTTATTTTTTTCCGGTTTTGAAGCAAGGCTCCACGCTGCCGGTTCTTTTAATGATATTTTAGAAGTGGTTTGTTCAAAATCATCAATGTAAGACTGATTATTTGTCCCTTTATTCAAGCCAGGTAATAAGTATGCCGCTTCCATCTTGAAGTTTAAGTTGGATGGAGCTTCGGTTTTTACCATCGGAAGTTTATTGGTAAGTCTTGTCAGATAAGGAGCCTGATTGTTGTACATCAGGTTGATCCCTGCCATGGTATTGTTTACCGCTTCCTGCCCGAAGTTTACTTTCTGAGTTAATGGAGATTCTGAGTAATTGATCACCGTTCCTCCTAAGATAAAGTTTTCACTAAATCTTCTTTCTAAATTTAATCCTAAGAATCTTTTTCTTTGGGTATTAAATGTCAATTGGTTTTCCAGTGAAATATTGATTGCCTGTCCGGACTGTTTTACATTTTCATTAATGATCGTAACTGTACCAAGCATATAGTCTACCGTATAGTCTACACCTTCTGTAAGCTGTACTCCATTTGCAGCTACTTTTACTGATCCCTGAGGAACGTTTACTGCACCTAAAGATATACCCTGACCCTGAACACCTTTATAACGGCCTTCCATGGTATACCTCTGTGAAAGGTTACTGGCGGACGCTTGTAGTTTTTGTTTGGTATAAAGATCCTGAAAAACATATTGAGGATCACTTGTCCCTAATTTTGACTCCAGATATTTACCGAAAGGCTGCACTTTGGTAAAGATAACTCTTCCTGTTTCAGGTCTGATAGTAATCCCATTAACAAAGTCGAAAATACCATCTCCTTTGCTTCCGTCTTTATTATTCTGTATATCGCCGTTCATATTCAGACGGTCCCAGTTAAATAACTTCAGTAAATTCTGATCTTTTACAGAAGTGTCCGGAAGATAGTTTACTTTACCTCCAGTTTTTGGATCTCGGTAATATACGTTAAGGATAAAGCCATCCGGAGATACCTGTCCTGCATCCATAGAATAGATATTTTTCATCATCAGATCCCACATCGGAGACTGAGTGTTCACTTTATTATTTACTCTCAATACCTTGGTGACCAGTACAGGGCTTTCTTCAGAAAATTCTCCTACTTTGTATACTTTATTACTGCCGTTAACCGTATAAGAGTAGGAAACGGCTAAAAGCTGCTGGTCATTAAGTTTCTGATTCAATGAAATATATCCCAACTGCGGCTGGAAGGTAAATTCATTACTGTTCAGCTTTCTGGCTTTTGTATTGTAAATGAATTGTTCTCCGTTATCGTAAGGAACGGGATCTCCAGGAAGCACCTGCCCCTGGAAAATAGTTCCATAGTTCTTACCTGCTTCTCTTGTTCCGGCTATTTTTGATACTTCATCATATAATCCGTTCAGTGAGTTATCCGGCAGCGTTACTCCGCCAGGGCCTTCGCCCAGATCCCTGATCCCGATGATACTTTTCTGGTAAGCCAGGTTACTGTTTCCCTGATCCAATACCCAGACTTCCATTCTGGTAATATTGATCGTGGAATTGATCTGCGGATAATTAAGCAGGGCATCATCATATTTGTTCAGGAAATAATGTCCTATAAAAAAGTGCTGGTTTTCTTCATAGTCAATGGCATTGATTTTAAAATTGTTCATCACACCACCTCCCTGTACTACAATATTACGAGCCTCTCCCTGTTGCTGGGAAAGGACTACCGTTCCAAATGTTTTTCCTAACTGGAATTCTGTTTTTACCCCGAACAGTGATTGTGAACCACGGATAAGATTGGTTGAAAGCGGCATATTTACATTACCAAATTCAACTCTTTTGATGATTTTATCTTCTCCTCCTTCGTTAGGTTTATCTACATCTCCAAGACCTTTACTCTGAAGATCTTTCCAGCTTCCTTTGGCCTGCCATACAAGGTTCATTCTGTTTTCAAAAGCAAAGCCGCTCTGGGTATCATAATTGGCTTTTAACTGAAGATTTTCCCCTACTTTCCCTAATAACCCAAGCTGAATTCTCTGATCGATATCAAAGGTAAAACTGGTCCTGTTCTGAGGCAGGATCATTGGGTTATCTATTTTCTGGTAAAGTCCTGCAAAATCCAGCGATGCGTATCCTGAAGGGATAATTTCAATTTTGTTGCCTCCGAAAATCGTCTCAAAAAGTTTGTTATTAATTAACAATGAAGGAATTAGCCCCTTCTTCCTTGCATCAGATTTGTCTTTTCTGAAGAGAAGATTATATTTATCGGATTTCTCCTTATAATAAGCTTTTGTCTGGCTGGCGAGCATATATTCTTTATACTCTTCCGGAGACATGGCTGTAGGAGGACCTGTGATGGTATTTCCAATTTTAGGATATACATAGTACATCCCGGTTTTTATGTCGTAATAGGCTTCATACCTCGTAGGGTCGGCCACTTCATATTGTTTTCTTATGATCGCTGTATCTTTCTGTGCCTGTGCAAAAGCACTTACAGACATACACAGGAAAGACAGGAACAAAAATATGTTAAGATGCTTACTATTTGCCACCAAATGTTAAATGTTTTTTAAGATTTGTTTCACCAATTCTTCTACCGAGATGTTTGGATTTTGTTTTATGATTTTATCCGCAATCTTCTCGCTCGTTCGTTTAGGAATGCCTAAAACTTCTAATGCAGATAACGATTCTTCCTTGATTTTATTATCCGCCATCACAGAAATGTTAGCGTTTGGATCACTGTATTTCTGTACTTTATCTTTAAGATCTACGATAATCCTTTCGGCAGTTTTTGCACCAATTCCCTTTGCTTTTTGAATCAATGCACTGTTTCGGGAAAGGATCGCAGAAGCAATCTCATCAAGGCTCAATGTTGACAACAGAATCAATGCTGAAACGGCTCCTACTCCATTAACGCTTATTAACAGATTGAACATTTCTTTTTCTGAACGTGTGTTAAATCCAAAGAGAAGATGAGCATCTTCACGAATGATCTGCTGAATAAATAAAAAGGTCTGCTGATTCAAAACCAGCCTCTGTGAGGTCATCAAACTGATTCCCACGTAGTAACCAACTCCCTGAACATTGATAACAGCGTAAGTAGGCGTAAGTTCTTGAACAGTGCCTTGTAAAGAAAATATCATTATTAATTTTTAAAACTCCCAAATATAGCAATTTAAACTAATTAATGTTTTCATTTGATGTAGGAATGATTTTTAACTTAAATTTCAAATAAGAATTCAAGGAATTAACAGAAAAACAAAAGACTCCAAAATATGGAGTCTTTTTACTATCTGAACACGGTTTACAGTGTCATTTTTTAAATAAGAGAGATGGATTACTGTTTCCAGTTATGCCGCCCATTCTATATTACGATTTCTTTTCTCTTCTTTGGGCATCAAGAACAGCAATAGTAGCAAGGTTCACAATCTCATCAACGCTTGAACGCATCTGAAGTACATGTACCGGCTGCTTCAGTCCCATTAAGATCGGTCCGATTACCTGTGCTACTTTCATTCCTCTCAGAATTTTGTAAGAAAGGTTGGCACTTTCCAGATTCGGGAAGATGAAGGTATTGGCAGGAGTAGTTCCCAATTTAGAGAATGGATAATCGCTCAGATGATCTGCGTCCATAGCAAAATCCGGCTGAATTTCACCATCCACAATCATTTTAGGGAATTTTTCGTGAAGGATATTTACTGCTTTTGCTACTTTTTTAGAAGTTTCAGAAATGGCAGCAAAGTTTTCAAATCCAAGCATTGCAATTCTCGGTTCAATAGCAAAAGATTTTACTGTAAATTCTGCCATTTTAGCAATATTAACAAGATCTTCCGCAGTAGGATTCTGATTGATGGAAGTATCTGCGAAGAAAATAGGTTTCTTTTCAGACAGGATCATCATCATCGCTGCTACTTTATCTACTCCTTTATCTTTTTCGATCACTTCTAAAACAGGACGTAAAACGGAAGTATAGTTTTTAGAGAATCCTATAATCAGCCCATCCGTATCACCATGTTTCAGCATCAAAGGTCCGAAGTAATCTCTCTGGCGTACGTATCTTTTTGCTTTGTACTCGTTCATTCCTTTTCTCTGACGAAGTTTCCAAAGGGTTTCTCTGTATTTCTTTCTGTTTTCTTTCTGATCGTCATCACTTGGATCAATGATTGGAACATCCAGGGTAATTCCGTAACGCTCCATCTGCGCTTTGATGTATTTTTTATCTCCTAAAAGACTTGGGTAAGCAATTCCTTCTTCATAAAGAATCTGAGCAGCTTTCAATACATTGTATTCTTCAGCATTTCCAAGGGTAATTCTTTTCGGATTGGATTTCGCACGGCTCTGCATCATTCTTACCAACCTCTCATCTCTACCCATTCTGTCTAAAAGCTGGTGTTCGTATTCTTCAAAATCCGTAATGGTTTTTCTGGCCACACCACTTTCAATAGCTGCTTTTGCTACAGCGCTTGATACTTTTGTGATCAGTCTGTTATCAAATGGTTTCGGAATGAAATATTCTCTTCCAAACTGAAGATTCTGAACGTTGTATGCTAAAATTACAGCTTCCGGCACCGGTTCTTTTGCAAGATCAGCAATGGCGTGTACGGCAGCCAGTTTCATTTCTTCATTAATTGCGGTAGCCTGTACATCTAACGCACCACGGAAAATATAAGGGAATCCTAATACGTTGTTTACCTGATTAGGATAATCACTTCTTCCTGTAGCCATGATCACATCTTTACGGGTTTCAAGAGCAAGATCATAAGCAATTTCCGGATCAGGGTTAGCTAAAGCGAACACAATAGGGTTTTCGTTCATGTTCAACAGCATTTCCGGAGTCATCACGTTTCCTTTTGACAATCCAACAAAAACATCAGATCCTTTTAAAGCATCTTCCAATGTTTCAATATCTGTCTGAGCAATGAAATCTAATTTTTCCGGAGTAAGATTTTCTCTCTTATGGTTGATTACTCCTTTACTGTCACACATCAGGACGTTTTCTTTTTTCAATCCTAATGAAATATAAAGCTTGGTACATGCAATAGCTGCCGCACCCGCTCCGTTGACCACCATTTTCACTTTGGCAATATCTTTATTGGCAATCTGCAGAGCGTTGATCAATGCAGCAGCTGAGATAATGGCTGTTCCGTGCTGGTCATCGTGCATCAAAGGAATATTCAATTCCTCTTTCAGTCTTTGTTCTATATAAAAAGCTTCAGGCGCTTTAATATCTTCAAGATTGATCCCACCAAAAGTAGGAGCAATGCCTTTTACGATTTCA
Organism: Chryseobacterium sp. CBTAP 102; assembly: GCF_003201365.1. Taxonomy (NCBI): domain Bacteria; kingdom Pseudomonadati; phylum Bacteroidota; class Flavobacteriia; order Flavobacteriales; family Weeksellaceae; genus Chryseobacterium; species Chryseobacterium sp. CBTAP 102. The sequence goes on along the minus strand of NZ_QICX01000013.1, from coordinate 115,509 downwards.
ATAAATTTGTCCGGATCTTTTTCATCGATCTCAATATCAAAAACGTTGATATCCGCAAAGATCTTGAATAATAGTCCTTTTCCTTCCATTACCGGTTTTGAAGCTTCAGCACCAATGTCTCCCAGTCCAAGTACGGCAGTACCGTTAGAAATTACTGCTACCAGGTTTCCTTTTCCCGTATAATCATATACTGTTTCCGGCTTATCATGAATTTCCATACAAGGAACCGCTACTCCCGGAGAGTAAGCCAATGACAGATCTCTTTGAGAAGAGTGTGGCTTTGATGGGATTACTTCAATTTTTCCTTTGGGTTCTGCTTTATGATAATCCAGCGCGGCCTGGCTAAAGTTCTTTTCGTCACGATTGTTGTTACTTGACATAAAATTTTGTTTTTTGTTAAAGTATATATTTAATGTGGTAATCTACTAAGCTTTCAATTGGTTTCTGCACAACATGTCCCACATTTAAATTAAGTTCTGCAGCTACAGAACGTAGTGTATTTTCATAATAATAAGCGATGGAACCGATAAAATTAATCTCGGCGTCATGCGCTTCCTTATAAGGAAGAACCTGATATTCGAAGAAACTTTTCATTTCTTCAAACACCATGTCTTTGAAATAAGGATGGTCTTTTCTTTCGATTACAAATTTGGTAAAATTCGCCAGATATGCGTTGGGCCTTGGAGTATGATACATGTTTTTCAATGCATCTTCAACGGTAAGATGATAATCTGCTTCAAATTCTTTATGAAGATCTGCAGGCAGTTTTTTCATAAAGTATCTGCGTACCAACTGCTTTCCGATAGCACTGCCACTTCCTTCATCTCCGATCAGGAATCCCAGCGAAGGCAATTCTATCTTTACATTTTCACCGTCAAAAAAACAGGAATTAGATCCTGTGCCAAGAATGCACACGATAGCAGGTTTTCCGCTGTACGCTGCATATGCTGCAGCCATCAGGTCTTCCTTTACTATAATCTCTGCTTTTCCAAAAACCTTTTTCAGCTCTTCTTCTATGGTTTCGCAATTTTTTTTCACACCGCATCCGGAACCATAAAAAAAGACTTTGGTAATTGAATTTTTAACCGATATCAGATTGCTATTCTTCTGTATTTCAGGAGCGATCAGTTCTCTGTTGATAAAATTCGGATTGAACCCAATTGTTTCTGTTTTCAGAAAAACTTTCTTAAAGTCATCAAGTATTACCCAATCCGATTTAGTAGAACCACTATCTACAATAGCAACCATATTTTAGATTTTAATTTAAGCTTGCTAAATTATGAATTTATCTTCAATTAGCGTTTAAAAACAACCTGGAAGCTGTCTAAAATCATTAATGTTTGATTTGTGTTTTTTTTTCGTTGAATTGCAAAAGCCAGTCTTCTATTTCGTCTTCCAGATAGGAAGTCTGTAATACCATTGCATTGATAAAATCATCAGGTACTGCTTCTCCATTGGAGTTTTCAAGATTCCACAATTCGTTTGACATATTTTCATATTCTGAATACACTCTTTTGAAGCGGGAATTTTCTTTCTCAAGAGCCTCAATATTTTTCTGTTGAAGCTGGAATTTTCTGTATTTGTTTTGACGTTTCATACAAATATTATTATTAATTGGGTCATAAAAAATTGGAGTATATGCTCTTAACCGCGCACTACAAGATAGAAAAACCATCAACACAAAGAGTTGAAAATGAATTTATTATCAGGTCTTAATTACATCATTCTGAATATTAAAATTAGACATATTTTTTATTAAAAAAAATATTTTAACAACTTTTTTCAGTGTTTAACATATAGTTATAAATTTGCATATTCATATTGTGAAGCTATATAACTGTTGGGATTTCAAAACCATTATGAACAGAAGAAATTTTCTAAGATGTTTATCTGGTGAAAGATAAATCAACCCGGCAGGCTGCCCGATATGTACAAAGATTTTAGTTTTATACTTATTAAATGAAAGAAATACTCTTACGCCAGAAACAGGTTTTGTTCTTCATCATTGCAGGAGGGCTGAGTGCCATTGTAGAAATAGGCAGCTTTAAGATTTTCAGCACCTATCTTCCGCACTTCTTTGTAAAGGAGACCAACTTCTATGGAGTACATTATCCTTTAAGTAACATTTTTTCTACGAGCTGCGGGATTATTACCAATTACTTTCTGAGCATCTGGTTTGTATTTGAAAGAGGAAAACATTCCAAGAGAAAAGAGTTTGCTTATTTCATGGTAGTCTCTTTTTTTTCAACAGTACTCAGCTTAGGTTTTTTCCAAATATTTTACAGCTTCATATTTAAAGATAATATCAATTTATTTTTTTATACCTTGAGCCCGGAAATGATTAGTAAAATTGCAGCAATATTGCTGGTTTCCATTCTGAATTATTCGATAAAAAAGAAAGTAATTTTTAACGGTTAAGCTGTGACAAAAATTTTAAATTATCTCTGGAGATTCTGGCTGCTGCTGTTGGCATTTTTTCTGACGGTAAGTATCGGGATTCCGGTTTATATTTTATCCTTTAATAAAAAGCATTATAAATACGGCTATAAACTAGTCAGGGTCTGGTGTTTCGGTATGTTCTACGGAATGGGCTTCAGATATGACCTGATTAAGCTTTCGGAACAGGAAAAAGACAAAAATATCCCTTATGTTTTTATCTCCAACCATACATCCATCATGGATATTATGCTTGTATGCATTTTGTTTCCGGACCACCCGATATGTTTTGTAGGAAAAAAAGAGCTGGTGAAGATTCCTATTTTCGGAACCATATATAAAAGAATATGTGTAATGGTAGACAGAGCAAGTGCAAAAAGCCGTGCAGATGTATACCGCAGATGCGCCGAGAAGATGGAGGAAGGCAACAGTATTGCCATTTTTCCTGAAGGCGGTGTGCCTGACGACACTTCTATTATCCTGGATGATTTTAAGGACGGTGCATTTATGCTGTCTTCAAAACATCATTCTCCTATAGCTGTTTATACCTTTGTGGGACTCAAGGAAATGTTCCCTTTTGAAAACTCAAAAGGCTATCCGGGAAGAGTAAAGGTATACTTCAATGGAATCATTGAGCCTACGGATTCGCCAAAAGACTTAAAGGCAGAGGCTTATGATAAAATAAAAAAAACCTTAATCAGGTATTCCGTTGAAAGGAAATAGCTATATTTGTTTGTGAAATCTATAATAAATATGTCAAATTATTCTAAACAAACCAATTGGGCCCAATTCATTCCGTTGGTTACTGTATTCTTCTTTTGGGGATTTGTAGCAGCCAGTAATGATATTCTGATCCCTGTTTTTCAAAAAGCCTTCAATCTATCCCAAACGGAAAGTATGCTGGTACAGATATGCTTTTATGTAGCGTATACTGTAGGTTCTTTAATTTATATGCTTGTATCAAAGAGCCTTAAACAGGACTTGATTAATAAAATCGGATATAAAAACGGGCTTATTGTGGGGCTTCTGATTTCCGCATTGGGAACGTTATTATTCTATCCTGCCGCCAATATGCATTCTTTCCCTTTAATGATCTCCGGATTATTTATTGTAGGTTTAGGATTCTCTCTCCAGCAGATTGTTGCCAACCCACTTGCTATTGAAGTAGGTCCTACAGAAACAGGATCTCAGAGATTAACAATGGCTGGAGGAATCAACAACTTAGGAACTACCATTGGACCGCTTATTGTTGCATTTGCTATTTTCGGTTCTGCAAGTGCCGCCAATACAGAGGCGAGTATAGAAAGTGTAAAAATACCTTACCTTATATTAGGAGCAGCTTTTGCTTTGGTGGCTTTAATGCTTAAGTTTTCTTCACTTCCTGCAGTAACCCCAACGAATACTGAGAATACCGATGATACAACTCCGGGAGAGCACAGAACTTCGGCTTTCCAGTATCCTCAATTGGTTATGGGAATGATCGCCATTTTCGTCTATGTAGGAGTGGAAGTATCCACAGCGAGTAACCTTCCTGCTTATATGGAAAAAAATCTAGGATTTGAGACAAAAGATGTAGCACCTTATATCTCTTTATACTGGGCCTCCATGATGATTGGCCGTTGGACAGGTGCTGTAGAAGCATTTGACGTAAATGCAGGATTCAAAAAGATATTAAGATTCTTAGCTCCTTATCTTGCGTTCTGTCTATTTTTATTCGTAAACGCTATTGCGAACCACGATCTTTCTCCTTTCTATGTTTATGGATTTATCATCATTGCGATGATTATCTGTGATATCTTAAGTAAAGGAAACCCGGCAAGAATGCTTCTGATCTTCTCTCTGGCGGGGATTACAGCATTGGTTATCGGGATGTTCACTACCGGAATGGTATCTGTGTATGCATTTACGAGTGTGGGTCTTTTCTGTTCTACGCTATGGCCATGTATCTTTGCACTGGCTATCAACGGACTTGGAAAGCACACCAACCAGGGTTCAGGATACCTTATTATGATGATTATGGGTGGAGGTATTGTAAGCTTTATACAGGGTTATATTGCGGATATTACCAATATTCATTTCAGTTATATAGTAGGAGTTATTTGTTTTGCTTATCTTGCATTCTATGCGATCCGTGTAAGTGGGATTCTGAAAGCCCAGGGCATTGATCTGGATAAAGTATCTAAAGGTAATGGTCATTAATATAACAACAAACATATATAAGAAAAAGAGATTTTGGGCAGGTGTATTACTTGCCCAATTTCTTTTGTTTTATGGATTCTCAAAATCCAAAGTAATGATTTCTTTTTTTGAAATTTTTTTTGAACTTCAGAAAGAAGCTCATCAGATACTTTTCAGCTGGATTCCGTTTTCTATTGGAGATTTGATTTATATTATATTGGGAGGCTTTCTTTTATATTATTTAATTTCTCTATTCAGGAAGCAGCGAAGAAACAATTCCATGATAAAGCTCCTGATCATCATTAATGTCTTTTATTTCATTTATCAGGTATTCTGGGGAATGCTCTATTTCCAGACTCCTATTATTAAAAAACTTTCGAGCCAGAAAGAACCGGATGTAGAAAAAGCAAGAAAACTGGCTCTTGTTTATCTTGAAAAATGCAAGGCGACACGACAGTTTGTACAGGAAGACAGCAAGGGAGTATTTATCATTACTAACCTCACCTCTATTGAAAAGGAAATTCTGTATCAACAGAAAAAGCTTCCTTCTTATATTTCGGATAAAAAAGCTCCTCAGATCCTGAACATTAAACCTAGTATCTTCAAAAATGTAATGAGTTTTACCGGAATTCTCGGATATTATAATCCTTTTACTGCAGAAGCTCAGTATAACTCTGAATTGCCTCATAGTTTCATTCCTTTCACTACTGCCCATGAAAGTTCTCACCAATTGGGTTTTGCCAGAGAACAGGAGGCCAATTTTGTAGGGTATTTATTAGGTATTCATTCCAGCAATCCGGAATTAAGATACAGTACTGAATTTTTCACTTTAAAAAGTCTTTTAAGATTTATTGCAGAGGAAGATCCTCATTTTGTAAAGAAGATCCTTCATCAGTATTCCCCTGCCATGAAAAGAGACCGTGCTTATGAAAAAAGTTTCGTTCTTCAGCATCAGGGATGGCTGGATGAGTTCTTTGGGTTTACTAATAATCTGTTTCTGAAAAGTAATCAGCAGGAAGGTTCTGTTACCTATTCTTACTTTATTGATCTGCTCTTAAATTACGAAAAAACATAAAAAAAGAATCGTATCAGGCGATACGATTCTAAAAACACAAATGATGAAAAAAAATTTATTACCTTGACTTGTTCCCTCATTCAAGGCGATGTAAAAGTACGACATATTTTATAAATACAAAAACATTTCTATCCTTTTTTAAAACTTTATGAAAAATTTATGATTTTTTAAGTTTTTTTGAGTTCATTTTATCTTGTCACAAATCATACAAAATAGCGGTATCCTACACTCAAAACAAGGTTAAAAGTCGTATAAGCTATGAAAAATTAAAAAAATAAAACATTTGTTTAAATAAAAAACATTTCAATTCCATCCCGTTTTACCTATTTTAAAAATTAGAGTTATCCCCTATATTGTATGAGATATTTCTAAAATTTCAAATTCAAAAAATCAAAATATATCCATCATTTTTTTAACTACTATTAAACCTGTTTTTATTCCAAAATTCGCAAAAGGAAGCTAAAGATATATTTCACCCCCGAAAACTCTCAAATATCATAATATTGAAATCAAAACAAGAGAATCTGTAATTCACATCAAAAAAGGTGGTTCCAGCTTGTAATAATACAAACAAACTCATACTTGGGAGATGAGATAAGACTGCTCATTATTAATATCAGTACTATACTACATCGTAAAACTCTAAATCTAATACAATAAAATACTGAAGATCAAATAAAATCTACCAATACCCGTTCATATCTCACTAATAAAGGAAAATATTTTTTGTATATTTAAAACATCTGTGTATTTTAGATAAAAATATTAATATGATTTTTGACAAACTAATTAACCATTTAAAACTCGATAAACAGGAATTTATCTTCCAGTTCAATTCCCATCCCAATTACCCATCTGCACTGGCATTTAGTGACACTCTGAACTTTATGGGAGTAAAAAATGACGCTTACGAACTAGACAAAGAATATTGGGACGAACTTCCTGAAGAATTTATTGCCATTGTTGAAAATTCATTTTCCCTGGTAAAAAAGTCAGGAAGCAATTATTCAGTATATTCAGAAAAAGCAAAGACCTTTGGTAAAGAAGAACTTTATAATAAGTCAACAGATTTCGTGCTTCTGTTTGAGAAAACAGAAAGTGCAGAAAGCAAACTGGTTTTCAATTTCAAACCGGTACTTTATATCATTTTTGCAGTTGTTCTTGCTTATTCTTTTATTAGCCAAACCATTTACGAAGCTCTATTTAACATTCTTTCATTAGCAGGAGTCTATATTTCTCTTGAAATTTTCAACCAGAAATTCGGAAATACTTCTACTGTGATCGGTAGTATATGTGGAGGCGGAGGTGCAGCAGCAAATCAGACAGCCAACTCATGTGATAAGATTATAAAACAGGATAAAACCAGTATTCTAGGGTTAAAATTTGCAGATTTTTCTCTGATCTATTTCGCAGGGCTTGCGGTATTGGGTCTTTTCTTACCAGCTACAGCGTATATCGTAAAAGGTTTTACATTCGTTTCCGTACTGGCAATAGGATATTCTCTGTATATCCAGGCATTTGTAGAAAAAACATTTTGCAGGGTATGTCTTTTAATTATTTCAATCCTTGCAGGACAAATTGTAATAAGCAGTTTATTTTTTGAGAATCTGTCTTTCAGTGTGGGAACTCTCTTATTAACTGTCATTCTGTGGACTCTTGTATTTTCTGCAGTTATTTATTTCAACACTCTTCTTGAGCAAAAAGAGGCACTGCAAAAATCAAATGCAAAAAATCTCAGATTCAAAAGAAACTATGAACTTTTCAAAAATCAGATGGAACAAAATCCAAAAATAGAATTTCAGGATACTGAAACTTTCGCCGTTGGAAAAAGAGATGCCAAGCTCCGTATTTCTATCGTTTCCAATCCATATTGTGGTTTCTGTAAAGATGCACATAAACTGATGGAAGGTCTTCTGGAAAAATATCCTGATGACATTTCATTGCAGATGAGATTCAATTACAGCCCGGACAGAGCTCCTGAAAAATACACGCAGCTTATTTCAGATTTAACTTATATTTACCATAATAAACCTGAAAAAGAATTTTTACATGCTGTAGAAGAATGGTTTGAGACTAAGGATGAAAGCAAAATCAATGCACTTTCCGGCGGAAAAATAAACTCAGAAAATCTGAATCCGCTGGTAGAGATGTCTGTAGAAAACAATAACGCAGGATTAAGCTTTACTCCTATCTTTATCATCAATGGATATCAGTTCCCGGATAAGTATGACCGTGAAGATATATCGTTCTTTATTGATGAATTAATAGAGGATGATGAGATTTAGTAAATAAATCTTCTTCATCTAAAAATTTCACTATCTTAGGAAAAACAAAATAACCATCTGAAAAGATGTAAAAGAATAGAAAAAAAGGTGATCAATGGGACTATTTCCAGTTTACCATTTCATTGAATTATAATTGAATTAAAGCAAAAATGTCGTCATTCATTGACGGCATTTTATAATGAGTAGTAGTTTTGAAAAAAAAGTTTCCTTTTTATAAGCAACCAGATACCAAAGACTGTGGTCCTACATGCCTCAGAATCGTAAGTAAGTATTATGGTAAAAGTATATCCCTGCAGCAGATTCGTAACCTTTCCGAAACAACCCGTGAAGGAAGCAGCCTTCTTGGCCTTAGCGATGCCGCAGAAAATCTTGGATTCCGGTCCATGGGAGTCCAGATCGATTTCAATACCCTCGCAGAAGAAGTTCCTTTCCCATGTGTAGCGCATTGGAACAAAAATCATTTTGTTGTTGTATACAAAATCGACAAAAACAACAAAGTATATATTTCAGATCCCAGCTATGGACTGATCACTTATACCAGAGAAGAATTCATCAAATCCTGGATTGGAGAAAATGCCAAAGAAAATACAGAAGAAGGAATTGTCCTGATTCTTGAAACAACTCCTGCATTTTTCCAGACAGAGTTTGATGCTGAAGAAAGTAAGGCCAGCTTTACATTCCTTTCCAAGTATCTTCTCAAGTACAAGACACTAGTTATACAGCTTGCTATAGGACTTTTAGGAGGAAGTTTACTTTCCCTGATATTTCCTTTTCTTACGCAAAGTATTGTAGACGTTGGAATCCAGAACCAGGATATTAATTTTATCTATGTGGTTTTACTTGCACAGATCATGCTTTTTCTGGGAAGAATGGGAATTGAAACAATCCGAAGCTGGATTCTTCTTCACCTTTCAGCAAGAATTAATATTTCGATCATCTCCGATTTCTTTATCAAACTGATGAAACTTCCGATAAGTTTCTTTGATACCAGGATGACAGGAGATATTATGCAGAGAATTAATGATCATCACAGAATTGAACAGCTTCTTACCAGTTCTTCACTGAATACATTATTCTCACTGGTGAATCTTATTATTTTCAGTATTGTATTATTATTTTATGATTACAGACTTTTTATTGTTTATCTTGTAGGAGCTGTATTATATATCGGCTGGATCAGTTTTTTCCTGAAAAAAAGAAAAGAACTTGACTATAAGAGATTCTCTCAGGTATCTCAGGAACAGAGTAAAGTAATTGAGCTTATCAACGGTATGCAGGAAATCAAAATGCATAATGCTGAAAAACAAAAACGATGGGACTGGGAATTTCTACAGGTAAAACTTTTTAAAATCCGGATAAAATCCCTTTCATTAGAACAATGGCAATCTGTGGGAGGAAACTTTATCAATCAGATGAAAGATATTCTGGTGAGTTTTCTTTCTGCTAAACTTGTTTTAAGCGGAAACCTTACTTTGGGGATGATGCTTTCTGTTCAATATATCATTGGACAGTTAAACAGCCCGCTTCTTCAGCTTATCGACTTTATCAAGCAGACTCAGGATGCTAAGATTTCCCTTGAAAGGTTAGGAGAAATTCATGATAAAGATGATGAAGAAGATAAAAATGAACAGTATGCCACAGATGTTCCGAAACAAGATATCGAAATCAAAGATATGTCATTCAGATACATTGGTTCTGATGTCCCGGTTTTTGAAAATTTAAGCCTTACAATTCCTTATCAGCAGACAACAGCTATTGTTGGAGCCAGCGGAAGTGGAAAAACCACTTTATTGAAACTGTTGATGAAATTTTATGATCCTGACCAGGGTGAAATCAGAATCGGAAATACCAATATGAAAAATATTTCTCCAAGGTACTGGAGAGATCATTGCGGTGTAGTAATGCAGGAAGGATATGTTTTCAATGATACCATTGCCAATAATATTGCTGTAGGTGAAGATCATATCGATAAACAAAAACTGAGACGTGCTGTAGAAATCGCCAATATCAAGGATTTTATTGAAAGTCTTCCATTAAGTTATAATACAAAGATTGGAAATGAAGGAGTTGGAGTAAGTGGAGGCCAGAAGCAGAGACTTTTCATTGCAAGAGCAGTTTACAAATCTCCTGAATATATTTTATTTGATGAAGCCACCTCTGCATTGGATGCCAACAATGAGAAAGTAATTATGGAAAATCTTGAACAGTTCTTTAAAGGCAAAACAGCAGTAGTGATTGCCCATAGGCTTTCTACGGTAAGACATGCTGATAAAATCATTGTACTGGATCAGGGGAAAGTGGTAGAAGAAGGAAGTCACGCTGACCTGGTAGATTTAAGAGGAGAATATTACAGACTTGTAAGAAACCAGCTTGAATTAGGAAGTTAATGGTATATGCAAAATTTGAAAGTTTAAATTAAAATTAATAGTGAGAAATCCCAAATACCTACTGACTCAAGTATTTCAGCACTGGAATAGGTATGATGGAGGTTTTTCAATTATTTAAATTACATTCCCCCTGAAAAATGGGTGGAAATTTTACTACAGAACAATGAAAGAAGACGTTTTAGACAATATTGAACTGCGCTCAGAAAGCGTACAGGATATTCTTACCCAGCCACCGCATTGGATGATCCGCTGGGGAAACACTGTAATATTTATTATCCTCCTGTTGATTCTCTTCATGAGCTACATTATAAAATATCCGGAATTTGTACCGGCTCCTATTATTGTGACTTCCCAGAATCCGCCTGAGAAAATAGAAGCTCGAACCAGCTCCAAAATTGAAAAAATATTTATAAAAGATCATCAGCAAGTTAAAAAGAACGATGTTCTCATGGTGATGCAGTCTGCTGCTAATTATAAAGATATTTTAGAGCTTAAAAAACTGGTAGACTCAATCACACCTGATCAATTATATACCTTTCCAATTGCCCAGGCTTCAAGATTTAAACTGGGTGAATTGCAGGGTGAATATAACAGTTTCGCAAAAGCATTTCAGGATGAAGCTCTTTTTACAAGACTACAGCCTTACGCTCCTGAAAACCTCGCCGCCAATCAGAGCATTTCAGAATATAAAATAAGAATTGCTACTTTGAAACAGCAGAAAAGTCTGGAATCTATAAAATATGACCTGACAAAGAAAAACTTCAACAGATCTCAGGAACTATTTAATCAAGGGGTTATTTCAGCAATGGAACTTGAAAACGAAAAGATCAAATATCTTCAGGCTCAGCAAAATCTTGAGAATATTAAAATCTCCATATCACAAATGGATGAAGGAATCTCCAATCTGAATAAAACAAAAAGCGGAACTGCCATTAATACAGAAAAAGACAGAATTACCTACTCTTCACAAACCCTTCAGCTTCTTGAACAGCTTCGAAAATCTCTAAAGCAGTGGGAACTGAACTATCTTGTTATCTCATCCACGGATGGTGTTGCCAGCTTCCAGCAGTTCTTTGGTGAAAATCAGTTTGTAAAGGTAGGTGAACCCATCCTTTCTATTCTTCCTGAAAATAAAGAACAATTAGTGGGCAGAATGTCTGTTCCTACAACAAATTCAGGAAAAATAACTCCGGGTGAAAAAGTTCTGATTAAACTGGATAACTACCGATTCCAGGAATATGGTATCATCGAAGGAAAAGTACAAAACATATCTCTGATTCCTGATGATAAAGGAAATTATTATGTAGATGTAATTTTACCAAAAGGATTAAAAACAAGCTACAACAAGACACTTACATTTGACAAAGAATTGAGAGGCAGCGCAGAAATTGTAACACAGGATCTGCGACTGATTGAAAGATTTTTCTATCAGATCAGAAAGCTGCTTGGATATCAGGTTTAATAAACTTTTATGAAAAATTAAAACCGTTTTACAGATTTGTAAGCGGTTTTTTTTTGCCTATATTCTAAAAATTGTTACTCAAAATTTATAAGACAGAAAAGTATACTTATTTACACATTTAATCCCTCATTAAAAGGGTTTTCACTGCTCAGACAGGTTGTCAACTGTTTCTTCAAAGAAAGGTATTAAAAAAGCCACTGCTGAAAAATAATAACCAAGTTTTTTCGCGCTTGATCCCTTAATCCTTCAATGCGAAAATAAAAAACTTCAGAATGCAGCTCCGCGGTGTAAAAGACAAAGCATTCTTCTTATTCAGATTAGCTAAACTTTTTGCTTAGCCCCCAACTTTTGCGCTTGATCCCGTTTAAGCTTGATCCTTAAAAGATAAAGTGGCAATTTTTTTAAAAGTAAAAACCGCAATCATTAAATCAATGATTGCGGTTTATTGTAGCGAAGACGGGAATTGAACCCGTGACCTCAGGGTTATGAATCCTGCGCTCTAACCAACTGAGCTACCTCGCCGTTTTGGTGGTGCAAATATAGAAAATATTTCTTTACCTCCAAAATTATTTTAGCTTAAAATATTCTAAAACATCACCAACATGATCTGGTTTACTGATTATCTTATTGTTAGCATCTAAAATAAAATACGTGGGAGTTGCATGAATATTATACAAATCTGTGTAACTACTGTTCCATCCTCTCAATTCGGAATCATTCACCCAAGGAAATGCAGCAATTTTTTGGGTATATGAGTTCTTATCAACATCTAAAGACAGCCCTATAATCTGAATATTTTTTGATTTCAGATCATTATATTTTTCCAAAAGTTTAGGAAGTTCACTTTCACAGTGTGAGCATGTAGATGACCAAAAGACAACAACCTTTTTATCTGCTTTAATATCGTGTAATGATTTTGCAGTGGTATTAACGGGTGACTGGAACTTATAATTAGGAAAAACAGCCCCCATTTCAATATTCGCATTGGATTTCAATGTGGAAGCAAGCCTATCAGTGATGGTACATTTAAGATTTTTGGCAAGAGACAGATATTTACTCTTATATTCATCCATCTGATAGACATCAAAAATATCAATCAATTCTGACAATACAGTCTGTCCTCTTGGAGTCTCTACTTTTAAACGATCTAACAACTTATCAACAGAAGCCGTAACATTGGTATTCCCCCCTGAATTCAGATATGCTACCAATACAGGTCTCAATAATGATGAGCTTTCAAGCATATCACCTGATTTATCCAGAAAGTTGATTATTTCTTCCTGATCTGCCTTTTTAGCTGAATCCGGTGAATTGGAAAGAAACTTGCTGTAATTCGTATTATAATAAGCAATAAACGGATGTTGTGCTGCATCAATTGAACCTGAAGTACCGGAAAGTCTTTCAATTTCTGTTTTCAAAGCTTTTCCAAAATCAGTATTGTCTTTGTAATATTCTTTGATCTGTGCTAAAGCCGGCAAAATAAGCTCTTTCTTTTGTGAACCTTCTTGTTGTTTACTCATCAGATTATTGGCTTCATCCAGATATGTAACATCCTTTACTTTACTATTCTGGATATCCAGTTTAATGCTGACATTTTTATTTTCAGAAATAAAGCTTACGGTATTATTAGAACCTGGAAAATAAACTTTCATCATCCCCATATAATGGTTGGGATATTTAAAAGTCCACGTACTATTCTTACTCTGTTCTTTGGTAACAATAATATCTTTTGATCCGTTTAGTGTATATAGAATGGCATCCTGGTCTTTAAAATCTGACGGAGTCTGAATTGTAACAGTAAATTGAGCCTGCAAAGCAAATGCAGCCAAAACCGCTGATAGCGTATAAATCTTTTTCATAGAGTAAAAATAAAAAAACTCTCCGACTAATCAGAGAGTTTAATATTATTTTAATAAAATTTTATGCTTTTACGCTCTTGTACTTTTTTGTAAAGTAAACAATAAATCCTATTGCCATGATACCCAGTACATATACATACATATCGATTGAGGATGCTGGTGCTCCCGGACCTCCACCTCCGGTTCCTGCCCTAGCTGCTGTTGCACCAGGTGTAGGCGGTATTTTCTCTGCATATGCAAATGATATCACAAAAAGCAAAAGAGCCGATACTAGTTTATTAATAGTTTTCATAGTTGTTATTTTAAGATTTTAGTGTTAATAATTACTCCTTTTTCAGAAACCACTTTTACAACATATGAACTTTTCACTGAACTATCAAGTTCAAGTACAAAATCCGTAGATGTATTTACTGCTTTCTTAGAGATAATAAGCTTACCACTCATATCATAAACTTCAATATCTGCTTTTTTCCAGCTTGGATCAAATCTAACTATATAATTGCTAATTGTAGGATTATAAACAACCACTGTTTTAGACAATGTACTATTAGTATCTTTAGTTATTAGCGTACCTCTGTTAGGCTCTCCATAGTATAAGTTATAAATCTTAGAACCTACAGGAACTACAGCTCCTTGTTTAGCTTCTTGCGGGGTTCCGTTAGCAGATTTATAGTAGAAACCAATTCCTGAAGATAACTGATGTACTCCTGCAGGAATCAATTCAGCATTTTCTCTGATTTCAAATTTATAAGATGTAATTTTCTGACCTGCAGTACCATAATCAAAATTATCCATTACGATATCCTTTCCTAAAAAGTTATTTTCATTAGCTTCGTTAATGTATAACTTATATTGGCCAGAGTAATTAGGATCTTGTCCGCCATTTAAGGCTTCTTCATATGTAACAAGACTATTGCTGTTATCTGTAGCCGCCTGTATTGATGTTGCATTAGAAACCTGGTGACCTGTTGTAGCGTTTGGAGTAACTACGTAATATACTCTTGCTACTTCTTTACCATTAGCATCTAAACCAATTACACCTAATTGTTTTACAGTACCGCTATTAGTTTTAAATGCCGATTTACTTGCATTTACATTATAATCCGTACCAGCTGCTCTAGCGGTATTACTAAATCTTCTGAGAGTGTTAAAATTTAAGGTTTGAGGAGTATTATCTCTTAATTTCATAATGAAAACCCCCATCGGTTTTACGATCAAATTATTAACATCTCCTACCGGAATATGTGTGCTCACATCAAAGGTCATCGTAAGAGGATTCGTAAATGTACTTCCCACACCGGCAACATACTGAACAGTTCCGGGAGAATACTGAATTCCCCAAATATTACTGATAGCATTACCATCAGTAACTCCCCCATTTTCAACATATCCGATTCTTGACAAATCTAAATTCGTTAAAAAAGGATTTCCAAATTCGTAAATGTTCTTACCAAAGGTTCCAGCCCATAGACTGTTAGTTTCTTCAAACTGATCCCAAAGATAAGTATTGTACTTCTCATTATATGAGTTGGTGAAATTACCGTTTGTACCAAAGTTAACTCCATTACCTGCGTTAACTAGGTTGGCAGTCGCTAAAGTAGAATACGGCTTACCATTAATTGTGTAGACTCCACTTGCTGCAGGAGGATTACTAAGATCTAAATTATTGTTTTTTGATCCCAGCATATAATAACCATGAGCAGTAGCTACATTAGTAGTTGTTGCAACAGGTTTTGTATCTGATACAACTGTAGCATTATTCCACATAAAAATAGCATTACCAGAATATCTTACCCCACTGAAAGTTTTGTTTAATTCCGGAGAAAGAGATGATAATACTTTATCATTAAAAGGCAAAGCCATTTGCTGGTAAAAATCACCATTACCATGCTTAGCGTTTCTATACTCTTTACTAACAATACCTGTAACATTAGATTGGGATAATCCGTCTACGTATAGCTGACCATACGTAGAAGTAGCAAAGGAAGCAGGGGTATTAAGTCTTAAGATTATATTTCCGCCATCAGTCTTATCAGCACCACTGGCATCAATTGTTTTTAAGAGATCCGTACCAGATCCTACAACCATGATATTTCCATGTACGTCCAAAAGACCATTACCTTTTGTTTGTACACCTCCACCACTATAAACTAGGGTGCCTTCGCTCACATACATATTAGCATTAGTGTCAACATGACATAATATCTGCGCCTGAACAGAATAACCAATTGCTAAAAGACCTATAGCAAATAAACTTTTTCTCATTGTATAAATTATTTGTGTGTTAATACAATCTTCACCCGCAAAGGTATTATTATTTTTCTTAAAAAAAAAATTTTTTATCTATTAATCAAAACATTATCTTCAGTTAGGATAATTTCTTTCTCCTCTCCTATTGAAAACATATAGTCTTCTAGAACTTTTTCGGTGGTACCTCTAAGGCCTCTAGCACCTAATCCTTTTTCAATAGTTTCCTCTACGATTCTTTCAATTGCTCCGTCTGTAATTACCAAATCTGTGCCATCCATTTTAAAAAGTTCCACAAATTGATTCACGATAGAGTTTTTAGGTTCCTTCATAATTCTTACCAACGTCTCTTTCGTGAGTTTATCAAGGTAAGTAATGATTGGAAATCTTCCTAAAAGTTCCGGAATTAATCCGAAAGTACGAAGATCAATCGCATTAATATTTGTTAATATATATTCGTCCTCGTCAGTTTTATTGATTTTTTCAGAGCTGAAACCAATTGCCTGCTTGTTCATTCTTCTTTCGATGATCTCCTTGATTCCGTCAAAAGCTCCTCCTGCAATAAATAAGATGTTCTGAGTATTGACCTGGATATATTTCTGATCCGGATGTTTTCTTCCTCCTTGTGGCGGAACATTCACAATACTTCCTTCCAGCAGTTTCAGTAATCCCTGCTGTACGCCTTCTCCTGAAACGTCTCTTGTAATACTTGGATTGTCTGATTTTCTGGCAATCTTATCAATCTCATCAATGAAAACAATTCCTCTTTCAGCTTTTTCCACATCATAATCTGCTACCATCAGAAGTCTTGAAAGGATACTTTCGACATCTTCTCCTACATATCCTGCTTCTGTTAAAATAGTAGCATCCACAATACAGAAAGGAACATTAAGTTCTCTGGCAATTGTCTTTGCCAAAAGAGTTTTACCTGTTCCCGTCTCCCCTATCATAATAATATTTGACTTTTCAAGCTCCACTTCTCTGTTTTCGTCCTGAGCATGAAGCAATCTTTTATAGTGGTTATAAACAGCAATTGATAGCTGCTTTTTCGCCTGATCCTGTCCAATCACATACTGATCAAGGAATTCTTTGATCTCTTTCGGCTTTTTAAGCTCATCCATGCTGTTTGCAGGTGAATATCCTGTTTTTGATGCACCATCTTTTACAATAGCATGTGCCTGCTCTATACAATTTTCACAAATAAAACCATTCTGCCCAGAAATCAGCATCTGTACTTCATTTCTTTTTCTGCCACAGAAAGAACATTGGTTGGAATTCATATGATATAATATATATATATGTTAAAGAAAATCGTAAAAAATTACTTTTTTACGATTTTCTGGTTGTTAAGAATTAATTATTGAGTGTTGAATCTCTGTATATTCTTCGTTCGTTAATTTTAATCTTTCATTTCTGAAATTCATGTCTTCCATCTTATTTAAAGGAATCAGATGGATGTGTGCATGAGGAACTTCAAGCCCAACCACTGCTACTCCTACTCTCACACATGGAACTGCAGTTTTGATCTTCTTGGCTACCTCTTGGGCAAATCCCCAAAGGTTTTTGTATTCTTCACTTTTAAGATCAAAAATCAAATCCACTTCTTTTTTAGGTACTACTAAAGTATGTCCCTTCACCAAAGGCATTGCGTCTAAGAATGCAATGAAGTCTTCATTTTCTGCAATCTTATAAGAGGGAATTTCGCCATTGATGATTTTTGTGAATATAGTGCTCATTTTATCAGAAGTTTGGGTTAGATATTTAGAAGGTTAGAAATAAAAGGGAATATCAGACTATAATGAGATGTCTAATACTTCAAAAGACAGTTTGTTTCCGTTTGGTAAAATAATTTCAGCAACTTCACCAATAGCTTTTCCTAACAGCCCTTTTGCAATAGGCGTGTTCACAGAAATCTTTCCTGTCTTCAGATCGCTTTCGTTATCTGGTACCAATGTAAATACCTGCTCTTGCTTGGTAGCATTGTTTTTAAGTTTCACTGTCGTTAAGATGGAAACTTTTGAAGTATCTAATTGGCTTTCGTCTATAATTTTAGAAGTAGAAATTACGTCTTTCAGCTTGGAAATTCTCATTTCAAGCATCCCCTGAGCCTCTTTAGCCGCATCGTATTCTGCATTTTCAGACAAATCTCCTTTATCTCTTGCTTCTGCGATCTGCTGAGTAATTTTTGGTCTCTCTACAGTTTCCAACTGTTCCAGCTCAGCTTTCATTTTCTCCAGGCCCTCCTTAGTTACATAGCTTGCCATAATTTTCAAAATTTAGTTTTAGTATAAAAAAATAATCCGACATTTGTCGGACAATGTTTTCGTGTTGTAATCGTTTAACTTTTACAAATATATAAAAATTTAAATTGAAATGAAAAAAACTTTCTCAATCTTATCCATTTTCATTTTATTGATTTTCAGTAATTTAACCATAAACTCTTGTGGAAGCAGAGAAGATACGGTGAACTGCTTCCCCAATGTTCCTATCAATGTATCACTTAATCTAAACCTTCCTGCTTACTACGTTTTGAACAATATCAACGGCTGGATTTATGTGAATGAACAGCAATCTGGCACGAGAGGACTTATTATTGTTCGAACCGCAAACGGATTTAAAGTCTATGACAGGAATGCTCCACATATATGTCCTGATAATAACACCACTCTTGAGGTAAAAGACAATATTGCCATCATATGTCCGCAGGATGATACAAGATGGATCTTAAGTACGGGACAGCCGGAATCGGGAGCCAAAACTTCTCTGCCGCCTAAAACTTATCCTTACAGTTACGATGCCGCAAGTAAAATCTTAAATGTTTATTATTAAAAATATAAGATGAAGATCGTTATACAAAGAGTTTCTGAAGCCAGTGTAAGAGTAGAAGGAAAAATTGTTGGAGAAATCGGAAAAGGACTAATGCTGCTTGTAGGCATAGATGAAAATGATGAAAAGACAGATGCTGACTGGCTTGTACAAAAAGTTTTAAACCTGAGAATCTTTGGAGATGAAGATGACAAGCTTAATCTTTCTGTGAAAGATATTTCAGGAGAAATCCTTTGCATCAGTCAGTTTACATTGATTGCAGATTATAAAAAAGGCAACAGACCTTCTTTCATAAAGGCAGCAAAACCGGATAAAGCTGTACCGCTTTTTGATTATTTTAAGGAAGAAACAGCTAAATCGGGATTAAGAACCGAAAGCGGAATCTTCGGAGCTGATATGAAGGTTTCTCTTATCAATGACGGACCGGTTACCATTGTAATGGATTCCATTACCAAAAGCTAAGCGGAGAAGATAAAGGGGTAAAACATACGCAATACGTTTCAATTTATGAAGCGTATTTTTTTGGTTAGTAAGCAGAAAAATATCTGTCATTACACCTCACAGGTTTTGAAAACCTGTGAGGTGTACCATTCATAAACAAAGAAATCCTTTATAGAAAAGGAAGGAGTAAAAATAAAAAAAATAAATTCACAAAAATGTGATTTGTTCTTATTTTATTATTATTTTTGAAGCAAATAAAAACTGATTTACAACCATTTAACAAAATTATATGAAAACAAAAACCACCCTTTTCGCATTATTTGCGTTCTGTTCTACGCTGTCTTTCGGGCAGGACAGCCAGTCTAAAATGGCTGATGATCAAAATTCAATTATTTATGTATGTTTTTCAAAAGGCATCAATTCAGAAAAAACAGCTTTCAGCAGAAATGCTGATCTGGAAAGATTTTCAAGAGAAAACCACATCACATTTAAGTATGATCTGGACTTTACAGACAGCAAACTTGATGAAATGGCCAGAAGCAGCAAAGCCATCGGTAATTCCGGAGAGTCTGTGGAAAAGCTGAAAAGAATCTATAAGGCTGATATTCCTCTTCAGAATAAAGAAGCTTCAGAAAAAATCATTCATGCTCTTGAGAGATTTCCTGAAATAGAATATGTTTCCGTAATGAGTGCCGAACCTATCGAACCACCTTTGGTAAATGCTTTTGTGGCAACTCCTGATCTGGAAGGCCTGCAGACCTATCTGAATGACAATCCGGGAATCAATGCTAAATATGCATGGTCAAGAGGAATCACAGGACAGAATATCCGTGTGCGTGATGTAGAATATGGCTTCTATAAAACTCATGAGATGCTGTCTAACCAAAATTCAATACAACTTGAGTCCGGTTATTCTCCTAATGCAGGATTAGCCAATAATAATTACCGTGATCATGGAACTGCTGTGGTAAGTATTTTAGGTTCAGTAAAAGATAATACAGGACTTACCGGAGCTGCTTACAGTGCTTCTGAAATAAAAGGTTATATGGAATGGACCACCGTGGGATACAACCGGGCTTCTGCAGTGAGCAGATCTATTAATGCATCTCAGGCCGGAGATATTATTTTATATGAAATGCAGACTGGCGGAAAAGACGGTCAGTATTGTCCTGCGGAATATGATAAAGTAATCTGGGATCTTACCAAAGCCGCTACTGATTCAGGAATTATTATCATTGCAGCAGCAGGTAATGGAAACCAGAATCTGGATGATCCGTTTTATGCAGCCTATCTTGCAAGAGGAAACAGTGGTGCTATTATTGTAGGAGCAGGATCTCCTAATACTACCCATTCGAAATTAAGCTTCAGTACTTTTGGAAGCAGAGTGGATGTTCAGGGCTGGGGAAGCAGTGTGATGGCGGCAGGTTATGGATATTATGCGAAATATGACAATGACAACAACAGAACTTATAATTATTTCAGCGGTACAAGTTCTGCAACACCGGTAGTTTCTTCTGCAGCTATTTTAATCCAGTCTTTTTATCGTCAGACTACAGGTCAGTATTTAACGCCTTCGGCAATGAAAAACCTTTTAATTTCAACGGGAATTCCTCAGGGAGGAACTGTAACGGGTCAAAAGATTGGCCCACTTCCTAATGTGAAGAATGCCATTCTTAAGCTGGAAAGTAAATTTGCAGCACCTGTTAAAACTTTATCTGCCTTAGAGGTTAAAATTTATCCTAATCCGTCCAACAGTTCTATCGCTCTTAAAAGCAGTGAAAATAAAAAACTGGATGTAGAGATTATTAACCTTCAGGGACGAACTGTTATCAAAAATTCAGTTTTACCAAATGAAAAAATTGACATCTCACAGCTGCCAACAGGTCAGTATATTATTAACATTAATGAAGGCCAGAGAAGAGTTGTTGAGAAACTGACAAAACTCTAAATAAAAGATTTTTTTACCTATTTTACTTCATATCAAACCCTCTTCCAGAATACTGAAAGAGGGTTTTTAATAGTATTTTTTATGTACTTATTTTGCAGGAACGCTGCTGAAATTAAGCGCCACTTTGATATTCATATCTGAAGAAGTCTGATTCTTCAGCTCATAAACTGTTCTTACAGTTAATCCTGAACTTTTTACAATTTCATCCAGGAATCCTGTATCATTAAGATCAAGATTTAAGCTGGAAGAATTGCTAGAGATATTGGAACGTGAAGCCACCAATCTTTCTCCTGTTCCGCTAGAAGAAACGTATATTTTTACAGTTTTAAAGGCACTCAGATTCCCTCCTGAAGGAGATGCCACAGAGATTTTCGCGTCTGAAATTCTTACGTCTTTAATCTTTGCATTGTTATTTCCTCCGAACCATGTCTGTACATTGGTAGCCGTTGCAGTGGAAGAAACTTCTTTATCTGCAGGAACTCCCGTAGATACCAAAACATTAGTTGTGTATGGAAATGTATTCTGAACCAATGACTGTACGGTTCCGCAACTTACAAGTACAGCTGAGGCAGCCATTGCTGTTAGAACTATATTTTTCATAATTTAAAATTTTAAACTTCAGAGTTTAGTTTTCAGAAATTGTACCAAATTGATTAAATATTATTCAACCGTTACTGTGAAACTTCCTTTGGTATTTCCTGAAGCCATATTACTTTTTCCGATAATCAGCCACACTTCACCTTGTCCGGGAGTATCATAAGTAATTTCTCTTCCAAAAGGTCCATCATAGTTTCCGTTAGGAAGCCTGATTTGATTGAAACGAATATTAAAATCTTTCTCTTTTGTTGAAATTTTCGCTTTAATATTGGGACGGTCGTAACGGGTCAGCTTTAAGACTAAATCCTGATCATCTTTCGTAAACTCTTCTCCAATTGTAAAAGGGAGCTGGTTAGCATCCGCCGTTCTTATAATCTGACCATCTTTTTCATTTCTCATTACCCCTTTGCGTAAAACTTCCTTAGTGACCGGAGCATTGTTAATAATTGAATCTTTTTTTCTTAATGCTGCAGAATCTGCTTTTACTACAGAATCCGGCATTTCTGTTACCACTGTAGAATCTTTCTCCGGAACGTTTGCCACAGCAGGTTCTTTTTTACAGGCAACAATAATCAAAGGAATTAACAATAGGCTTTTTTTCATAATATTAATTTTAAAAGTGGATCAACATTTATTATGCTGAGCTCATTTAAATGCTAAAATTGTTCCATTCCGTTTAATGATTTATCTTCCGGCTGCAATTCTTTTTCATTATTGATTCCTGCCCATTTAAATGTAAAGTACATAAAGTTGAGCATAATTCCCATCAAAAGGGTGACGCCCCATGTTTTGGTATATTCCATGGGATAGATGAATCTTACCACAATATCTGAGAACAGACCAAAAGGATTGTTGAGTACATCCCAGCTGTTCCATCTCAAAAATCGGCCAAGATAAACCCCAAAGCTGCTCATGAAAAGGAAAAGCACAGTTACTCCATTGATAATATTTGTTTTTCCATAATCAGAAAGTCGTTTTTCAATATCATTAAGACTTATAAAACCACAGATCAGCCCCGTCCATGCATAGGAAAGAATCACAATCAGGTCATACCAGATTGGTATGCCATTTCTTGCTCTGAGATGAAAAAGATCCGTAAGAATGTAGGGAGAATTGGGGAAGAACAATATCCAGACTACTATAATAAAGATGAGTGAAATTGTACTTCTGATCTTAAAAGCAAGAATGAATGAACTTAATAATAAAGGAATCCACGCCAGAAAAAGATTCCAGTTGAGAAACAAAAATACTTTTGTATCACTGATATAATATCTGAAAGCAGAGAGACTGAAACAGAATATAGTCATCATTATCAACAATACATTAATTTTAAATCCTGAGGATTCAATAAGGTTTTTCATGATCTTCTATATTTATGGTCTGATAATACAAAATCTTTGAAAGGAAGGTTTTGGATCTCTCATTTTTCACTTTATCCTGCAAAGTCTTTTTTAGTTTCTGATCATTTTTTTCATCTGCATATTTCAGGAGTGCTTTTTCACTGAAGCTAATAGAAGTTCGGTGATAATTAACCGCAAAATCTTTTCGTTTCATATTCTGGGAAGTGATAAAACCACCCCAGTTGAAATAGCTGCATACAAGAACGGTTGCATAAAAATACCAGATCATTGTATTAACAAGGAAAATGTTTCTTTTTTGCTTTTGAATTTTAATATAAGTCAAAGCCAGGCCGATCAGTGATAAAAGAAGGAAAGCAAATACACCAAGTCTTTTATAGGTAAATGCATAATAAACAATATACTCATAGTTTTTAAGCGCTGCGGAAACAACAAGAACAGCATTGAGAAAAATCCATATTTTGGCTAATAGTTTCAGTGAACCTGCTTTTGAATCAAAATTAAATCCTGATTTAAAATAAAACATAATCACCAGAATTGCCATGACAATAGACATAATAACTGCGTTTACTCTTTCATGGGTTTCTTCTGAAAGCTGAACAGGTGTTTTTACGGCTTCATAAAACTGTTCATAATTGTAGGTAACAATAAAGAAAATCAATAGAATATTCAGCAAAACAAAAGAGATTACTCCACTCATTCTTTCTGCGTCAAGATCAAGAAAGGAATAAGTAGCTTTGGGAATCCGGGAATCTTTGCGGAAATCGTTATCCAGAACATGATTGTTTTTATAGATTAACTTTTCCACCGCATAATTCCAGTAATTAAAGGCAATAAAGAATCCTAACACAGAGAGACAGAATACCTGCCATAGATTAATATCCAGCTCATAATCTGTGAAAAGGGCTGCAAAATGGTCGCTTCCTGCAGAATATATCCCAAAGAAAACAGAAACCAGCACCAGCGGAATCAAAAAGAAAGCCAATGTCTTTTGCCATAGTCCTGAAAAGTTTTTCTTAGGCAGCCATTCATCAAAGCTAAAAAAACGACAGAAGGAAGTACAGCTATTCAAGATAAAAACCGGAATTAAAAAGAGGATCTTCAGTCTTCTGTTCTTTGATTTGTATCCCAGCAAAAGCAGCGAACTCATCACAGCAATAAATGATGTAAAATCTCCAAACCAGGCAAATGCAATACTGGAAAGAATACTTGTTGCAAAAAGAACATAAAATATTCCTGTTTTATTTTTTGCAGGTGTCCTGAAAAGGGTTAATGCTGCGTAGACTATTCCCAGGATTCCAAGGTTTAGCCCTACATCCTGTTCATAAAAGACGATAACAAAGAGAATGGCTGTAAGAAATATATAATGATGTGTTTTCATGAGGTTAATTATTTAAAGATTTAAAAGGTTGAAAGATCTGAGAGATTTGAAAGAAATTCAAAGTATAAAACGAGGTAGATTAAAGCAACAGGAACATTGAGCAACAGAAGAAGTACAGAATTTCCGTTCCTTTTCTTTCCGGAAATATCACTCAGGTATTCCATCAATTCATATAAAATGGTTAACAGATTCACTACTGCGGCGATCACCACATAGTAAAATCCGAGTATCACGAGAAATTCAGCTTTTGTAATCCAAAATAAAAGCAGTAATAAGGTACCCAGCAAAAAGGAAATCAGAAACGTTTTTGCTCCCAGCGGACTGAATTTTATTTTTCTCATCATCTTTAAATTTTAATGGAGGATGGCTGTTTCTTTTTGTTGAATGAAGTCTTTCACATGTTCATAATTCTGCCATAGCAGTCCTTCAAAGTCCCAGTGATGAAAGGTTCTCATATTTTGTCCTTTTTTATATGCTTTGATATAAATTTTCACATATTCAGGAAGAATAATTGTTCCTAATACGATTGCGGCCAGAAGGTGCGCATTGAGTTTACCGTTTCCAAGCAACAGATACTGCATGGCAATTTCATCTTCGAAGTTGGTTCCACAGCCGGTAATCAGATGGTGTACGTCATGATTTTCCATTTTGGGGATCATTGAAAAGCCATGTTTTCTGTAAAACTCTCCCAGTTTCCGGCCTAAAGAATCTTCCTGAAACTCCAGCAGCTGTTTTTCATTGAACTGCCACTGTCTTTTTTTCTTTTTAAAATATTTTCTGTATAATTTTTGAGTTTTATTGTACACAAAAAGCAGAAACTGAACGCGTATTTTTTTCATAATAGTATTGATATATTTATGAATGTTAATCGAAAAGGCTAAGACCTATAATAGTGTAAGTGTATGCGATGGGAATATTGGCTGCCAAAATGAGTATGCCTATCATACATTCTTTAAATTTTGACGTATTTACAATACCATATGTCAAAAGTCCCAGTATACATAATAAGTTCACAGGCACTCCAAAAATGATTAGCAAATAGCCTGCACCGGCAAACCAGTCATTTTTTGTAATAAGTGCTCCTAAAAGACAGAGAGTTCCCACTGAAAAAAATACTCCGAATACGGCCTTACTTAGATTTATTATTTCTGAATCTTTCGTCATTATTAAGTTTGAGTTAAGGTGAAAACAGTAATTTCCGGACGTACCATAAATCTTATCTGGAAAGAATGTCCTATAGCCCGATTGATGTAAAGCATTCTTCCATCTTCCAGATCTATTTCTCCCGACACATATTTTTTATTTTTTACAGGAAGAACCGGAGTAATAATACCGGGAATCCGACATTGCCCGCCATGAGTATGTCCGCTTAAAATCCATCCCTGATAGCTGTTCCAAATATCCAGATCACAGGCGTCTGGGTTGTGGCACAATACAATATTGGCTTTTGAGGAGTCATATTCACTCATCACATTTAAGGAATAGAAATTAGGCGACCAAAGGTCTTCAAGTCCTATAAAATTCAGTCCATGGATTTCCTTCTGAGCATTTCTCAGCACTGTAATACCTCTGTCTTTAAGAATTTCACAGATACTATCTGAGCATTCTATATCTTTCCAATTTTCACCATAATCATGGTTACCGAGGATTCCAAAAGTGCCTGACGTTCCCAAAACACAATTTTCCATTACAGTTTCAAGTGCTTTTTGTTCTTCTGGTGTTCCCTTGTTTACATAATCGCCAGTATACACTACAAAATCCGGCTTAAACTGTTGGGCTTTCTGAAAAGATTCAATCAGAAAATTCCAGTCGAAACGATTTCCCACATGCAGATCTGAAATCTGCATCAATTTCTTTCCTTCAAGAATCTTTGGCAAGTTTTTAACAGGAAGTTTTCTTTGTACAAATTCCACCCAAAAAGGTTCTATCTGCCACGAATACAATGCCGGGAAAGCACCTGCCAATGAAAGATAAGCTAGTCTTTTAATGAACTCTTTTCTAGTCATATTAAATACTGAATAAATCCGGCTTTAGCTTCCCGCAAACGGGCTTCCGAAAATCCCTACCGCCAGCTCGGCCCAGATCAAAGCAAGAGCCAGCAAAATAAAAATGCAGATCAGGACTTTGTGGCTTTGCTTTTTGATTTTATTTCGGACCAGGTTAATGAGAAAAGCTGCTGTAAAAAGTAAAGCTCCGGCTATCAGAAAATCTGAAGCTGACCAGTTTACTTCTTTAGAAAATAGATTTCCAGCCAAAGGAATACTGAGTAAAGCCAATGGAAGGACATAAATTGCGAGTGTTTTTTGTTTTTGTGTCATCATTTAATTTAATTTTACAATATAAAGTACTTTGTAATTCAAAGTTAATTTTTAAAAAAATATAAGACTATCGTCCCAATAATTTTTCAAGAGCATCCAAATGTTCGGTAAATGCCTGTCTTCCGCTTTGTGTAACGCGATAAGAGGTTTTAGGCTTCTTCCCGACAAATTCTTTTTTCACTTCTATATAACCAGCTTTCTCCAGAGCATTGCTATGGCTTGCAAGATTTCCGTCTGTAATTTCGAGCAGGCTTTTCATTTCAGAAAAATCAACCCAGTCGTTGACCATAAGAACGGACATAATCCCCAGTCTTACACGGCTTTCGAATTCTTTATTGAGCTGATTTATTTTGATCATTTTACTTTTTCTTATTTATTCTGCAGTCATTACCAAAGGCAATACTTATGCTAATTTTGCTATTGAATAGCAAAATTATATCCTCATCCATTATTTATATTTCTTATGCATGATCAATCCATAAACGATATGCAAAACTCCAAAACCAATAGCCCAGAACAGCAATCCCCATCCTAAAAAGAACAAAGAAACAAGTCCTAAAATAATTTCTAGATATCCTAAATACTTTACATCCGTTAATGTATATCGTTCTGCTGCTACCAGAGCCAATCCATAAAAAATAAGTGTAGCCGGAGCAATGAAAACAAAAAGATGATGATAAAGTAGAGCGAGACAAAAGACACCGCCTGCTACCAAAGGCACTGCAAAGGTAAACAAAAGTCTTTTTGTTATGGCATCCCAGATCTTCAAACCTTTCTTTTTGCTTTTATGGGCGGTAAAAATATAACCGCTAAGGACTGCAACAACCAAAATAATAGATCCAATCAGGACAAGTTCTTTCACTAAGGAAGGGCCTAAAATATTTCTGTCTCCATCAAAATAGCTGATTCCTTCTCTCTGAAAGACAAAATACACATATACAGCTCCAATAATTGCCGCTAACCCGGCCACAACTCCGGATAAGCCACTCAAAGAAATAAATCTGGAAGACCGTTCCATCATAGAACGAATGTGGGATAAGTCTTCGTGATAGTTTTTTGAACTCATAAAAAGAACTTTGAATTACAAAGTTAAAAATTATTTTCAATTCGCCAAGTTTTTATTTAAAATTTTGGAAATAATTTTTTGTTAAAAATCTCATCTTTGTGGTTACTTCTAGAAATAAAAAGAGAACCAAGCCATAGCCGGGTTCTCCATAATATATTAAAATTTGTACGTGTTATAATGGATTCTGAACAATCAATGGGTTAGCATTAATTTCAGTTCTTGGAATCAGGAATTCCCAACGTAGATCTGTATTAGCAACTGTCATTACGTTATTAGTAACTACAGAAGAATGATTGGCACCTGTTCTATCTAAGCCTTGATTTAATCTTTTCAGATCCAGGAATCTAAAACCTTCACCCCAAAATTCAAGCCTTCTACTGTTAAGAATTTCAGTGATATAAGCTGCTCCTGTTGTTGTAGCACCAGGATAAGAAGGATTTCTGTTTTTTGCAAATACATCAAAAACTGCTTTAGAACCAGCTTCGTTTCCTAATCTTGCTAAAGCTTCCGCTTCAATAAGATACATTTCTGCAGATCTCATATAAGGCACATCTACCCTGCTGTCTGCCTGGCTTGCTGCAAGGAACTTCTGTCCTGTATATGGAAATTTAGAATAGGTAGAAGGTAAACCAAGAGAATTATGGGCACCTGTTGGGTCAAAGTTTTTAGTTCTTATATCCGTGGATGGAAATGAAAGGAATAATTTACTGTTAATCGCTTTTGGAGCTTGACGAATATTAGTTGAGTTAAAGTTCCTTGACATATATGCTCCAAAATTTGAGAACGTATCTCCCTGATCCGCTATAATTGTAGCTCCCCACATCCATTCACCATTGCCTGCCAAATTATTAAAGCCTGCAGTATAAGTCGCATTATCCATCAATGGAAATCCTGTACGAGCGGATTGGGCCGCAGTTACTGCAGCTGCATAATTACCTTGCGTTAATGCTATTCTAGCTTTTAGTCCTAAAATCACTTTATCATTAAAATGAGATTTTGTAGCTCTTGTACTTCCAAGTCTGGCTGCAGCCTCATCAAGGTCTTTATTGATCTGAGTATATACTTCTTCTACCGTATTTCTTGCCAGAGGCACTTCATTAGCCAACAATCTGATCGGAACGCCAAGCTGAGTATTGTTCGTACCCGGCACATATCTTTTACCATAAATCTGAACCAGCATATAATAACAGAACGCTCTGAATGCATATGCTTCACCAATGGCTGTTTTAATAGTAGCTGCATCAGCTGCAGTAGATGCAGGAACTGATGGACCATTAGCAATAACCATATTTGCGTTTCTGATCAATGCATAATAAAACTGGTAAGGATAAAGATCATTGGAAGCATTATCATTTACCTGATCCTGCCATCTTACAGCTGAGACATACCAGCCATTTCCTGTAGATGGAAAAACAAGGTCATCTGCTAAAGCATCCATTATAATCATGATTCCGCCCTGACCATTCTGTCCTTGATCACTTTGTCTGTAATACATATCTCTATGCATCCCATTTACAATAGCCATAAGGTTGGCAGCACTTGAATAAGCCGCGTCCTCAGAGGCCGCAGTTGTAGGATCCGTTTCAAGATAATCACTCTCACATGAAACCGTTCCTGTAAAGACTGAAAGAACAACAGCCCATTTTATATATTGTTTTGCGATATTTTTCATTACTTAATTATTTAAAAAGATACATTAAATCCTATTGTTACTACTCTCGCCGGTGTATATCTGTTTGACGCAGTACCATTGAATGCCTGAGCAGGCTCCAATCCTTTTCTTGCTGTTTTGCTCCATAAGTTTTCACCTGAAACAAGGATTCTTAATCCTGAAACTCCCAGCTGAGATAAAGTTTCCGGAGTAAAGCTGTAACTTAAAGTAGCTTGTCTAAATGTAAGAAAATCTGAGCTTACCAGCCATCTTGATGAAGCAGCATTAGAACTTGTATATGTTGAAGAATTCAATGCCGGAATATCTGTGATTTGCCCAGGTGTTGTCCATCTGTCCAGAATATCAGTACTTAAAGCTCCTCCCTGTGAGTAACTAGACATCAAAGCAGCATAGTTGGAGTCATACGTTTTTCCACCTAACTGATAGGTAAACATTGCTGATAGTGACCATTGTTTATAGGTAATTGTAGTTCCAAAACTTCCAAACAAGTCAGGAATTGCTGTGCCAGAATAGTCATATTTTGCTTTATTGAAGTTGGTAGTAACTTTTTGTCCATTCACCGTTCTGATATCGGCAGCTGTTGTATTAGCATAAGCATCAGCAACCAGGAATAAAGGTGAACCATCCGCAGGATCTACCCCATACCATTGTCTTAACCAATAATCATACACTGAGTGTCCTACAGAAATTTTCTTAGTTCCATTGATAATTTCCGTTATCCCATTGGAAAGTTCTGTAATCTGATTTTTAAGTGTAGATGCATTGGCATTAATATTCCAGGTAAAATTTTGATTTTTAATGACATCTGCATTAATACTGAATTCAAATCCCCGGTTATACATAGTTCCTACATTTCGGCTAATTGTATTATCGGGAACACCTGAAGAAACCGGAACCGGAACCGGGAAAATCAGATCTTCAGTCACTCTGTTATAATATTCTAGAGACCCTGTAATTCTATTATTTAAAAAGCCAAAATCAATTCCTACATCTGTTTGTTTATTAGCTTCCCAGGTAATGGTAGGATCAGCCAAAAAGCCAAATAAGATCCCAGGCTCCTGGGCATTATTATATCCTAAAGTATATGTACTTTTATACATATAATAACTGTCTGTTCTGTCATTTCCTACTTCACCATATGATCCTCTCAATTTCAATTCACTGATAAGATTAGAATTACTTAAGAATTCTTCTCCTTTCAGCCTCCATCCTGCACCAATGGACCAGAATGAATCCCATCTTACATCTTTAGCAAATCTGGACGAACCGTCCCAACGGATAGATCCTGAAAGTAAGTATTTTGATTTGTAATCATAATTCAATCTTGAAAACACCCCTTCTTTTCTGTAGTTGTCTGTACGTGAAGTAAGTGATGATGGAGTCACAAAGTTGACCAACTCATCATTATCATCTACAATCTGACCTTTTTTATACCCATATAGGTACTCGTACATAAATTTATAGTTTTCATGCCCTAAAAGGAATTCAAAATTATGATCTCCAAATTTTCTTTTATAATTCAGGAGCTGATTCCATGTAAAGGTTTGTTCTGTAAAACTATATTTTTCTGCTGAGCCTCCTGGAGCTGCATCACCAATAATTTTATTTCCGTAGGTACTTCTTCTGTTATTTCTGATATCATACCCTACATTAGTAGACAAAGTAAGATAAGGGTCTACTTTGATTTCAGCATAGCCTCTGGAAATAATATAATAGTTTTTAGATAGATCCTTATTTAAAAGGGTTTCCTGAATTACGTTTCTTCCAGCTGCTGCATCGGCACCTCTGGCACTTCCAGCATCATAGACTATGTTCCCATCATTGTCATAAAGAGTAGCAAAAGTATTAGGATCATGAGCATAAGGACTGTAAATAGGTCCCATTGTTCTTGTCCATCTGTATGGGTTGATATAAGCAGAATTATTATCTACACCTTCTACCGAGTTATTTCCGTTAGAAGATACTCCACTGATACTACTTCCTAATTTCAACCAGCTTTTAACCTGAGAATCTACTTTTAATCTTGCCGTAAATCTTTCAAAATCTGATTTGATAAGATATCCGGTTTCGTTGGTATATCCTACGGAAGAAAAATAGGTTGTTGTATTACTTCCTCCACTGTAATTTAATTCATAATTCTGTCTGAATCCGGTATTCATCAATGGTTTTTGCCAATCTAGGTCTGTATATTTTAACTGAGCATTTGAGTTCAAAAGTCCATTGACAACTAATTGATTATCCGGAACATTAAAAACATTGGTTTTAAGAACACCTGAAATCAATTGTGCCGTAGCGTAAGCATTGGCATCCGCCAAACTAGTACTTGGTATAGAAGTCATTCTACCATTTCTTATTGATTCCCAAATAAGCGGATAATATTGATAAACATTCACTCTGTCATATTCCGGGATTGATCTTCCTACCGCTCCGGTACTCATACTAAAGTTGAATGCATCTTTTCCTTTTCTACCGGATTTGGTAGTGATCAAAACAACACCATTGGCTGCAGCAGAACCATACAAAGAAGTGGATGCAGCATCTTTCAGGATATTGAATGATGCAATATCATTGGGATTAATTGCTGCTAGAGAACCTGTATATATGGTACCATCTACTACATATAAAGGATTTGTTGTAATACCATAAGAACCTATTCCACGGATCTGAATACTTGGTGAACTTCCAGGCTGACCTGTACCTGTACTTACTTTCACACCGGCACTGGCACCATCCAACGCCTGCCCAATACTTGTTATTGGCCGATCAGCAAATTGTTTCGCTTTTACTTCAGTATTGGAGCCAACCATTGTTTCTCTTTTCTGGCTTCCGTAAGCAACCACCACAATTTCATCAATCTTAGTATCCTGCTGTATGGTGTCGCGCTTAGCCTTTTGGGCTTCTACCATGTGTCCTCCTACGAAGAACAACACTGCAGTACTTAATATTAACTTCACTTTCATATTTAACATATTTTAACAGTATGAACGCAAATATATGTAACAAAAATTAATAAAAGGATAACAAAAAGACAATTAAACAAATTAAATAGAAATAATTCATTATTTTAACCAATAATTCAATATTTATTAAAAATATAAGTTAAAATTTAGCTAATTTAGTTTTTAAAATATCAAACAATTATTTAAAACCTGTTAAAAAAATAAAAACATCAAACTAAAAAGATAGTTTTATTGATACTACAAGACAATTAACTAAAATAATACACAAATAATACAATTTAAAAAACACAATGAAAAATGCTAGATTTTTATTAAAAAAACATTAAAATCTAAGATTTTGATAAAGCATAAAAAAATCCGGAAAAGCAAACGCTTCCCGGATAATGTTTAAATAAAATACTTTTTTAAAACAATTAAAAAATTACTTTGCTCTTAACCTTTCTTTGATGGATTCAATATTTTTCTTAGCTGAGTCCTCAAGAATAAGACTTGCACTCATATGAATTCTTGCCGGCATTAGTTCATTGAAGTGATCTGTTCCTTCCCATGAAACCTTTTTAATTAATGACAAAGCATCACTGCTTCTTGAAGCTAAAGTCTTTAAAAATTTCTCCAGTTTATCATCCATTTCCTGAATACTATCAGAAACAGAATGATAAATATTATGCTGCTCAGCCCATTCTGCAGATCTGAAGTCTGCATCAATGGCCATTGCGGAGAATTGCGACTTCCCTATTTTTCTTTCAACATAAGGCCCAATTACAAAAGGTCCGATTCCAAGGTTGATTTCCGTAAGCGCCAGAGCTGAATCTTTAGTGGCAAAACAATAATCTGCTCCACAGGCAATTCCAACTCCTCCACCGGTAGTTTTTCCCTGCACTCTTACCACTACAATTTTCCCACAGTTTCTCATTGCATTTAAAACTTTAGCAAAACCTCCGAAAAATTTTGTGGAAGCTTCCAGTTCCTCGATTGCTAAAAGCTCATCAAAACTTGCTCCTGCACAAAACGCTTTCTCACCTGCACTTTTTACTAAAATAGCTTTCACCTCTTCTTTTGCTCCTTCTTCAAGGATAGTTTCTGCCAGTTTTTCTAAAATTGCTCCCGGAAGAGAGTTGCTTTTTGGGGTTCCGAAACTGATTTCGGCAATATTATTTTTAATTTCTGATGCTACAAATTCGCTCATTTTTATTTTTATTGGATTCTTACAAAAATACGAAATACAGCTCGTTCAGAGAAACTTAAAATATAAATTTTCTTTTTGAATAAGCATACTTCAAGATGTTATTACGTAGAAATACGGAGTTTTAAATTTGGTATTTTCTACTCTAGTACCTCCTTGTTATTAATCGTTCCTTTGAACTGAGAATTAACAACCAAAAGGCGGAATCTGAAAAGCCTGTAAAAGAGTAAGAAATCTAAAACTAAAAAAAATATTATCATGGACGAGTACATTGGAATTGTAAAATTATTTGCAGGAAATTTTGCCCCTAGAGGATGGATGTTTTGCGATGGAAGTTTAATAAGCATCTCAAGAAATTCTGCCTTATTCTCTATTTTAGGAACAACTTATGGTGGAGACGGCATCACTACTTTTGCTCTGCCCAACTTAAAAGGGCGTATGGCTTTAGGCGCAGGAAATGTAAATGCCAACGAATATTATCCTTTGGGCGCAGTGTCAGGTACTACACAAAATACACTTTTAGCATCAAACCTTCCAAGCGTAGGGGCAGGGTTTCAGCTTAAAGTAGCGAATAAAAATGCCAATTCATCTACTCCAACGGCCACTTCAACAATTGCTATCTCAGGAACACAGGTGGGAAGAGATTTCAATGCAGTACCTAGTTTTGTGAATAATGCTAACCCTGATACGGTTATTAATAATCAAAGCATTAGCTTCATCGGCCAAAGCCAGCCTGTGAATAATATGCCGCCTTATCTTGGCTTAAATTATATCATTTGTGTGGAAGGTATTTACCCACCAAGGGATTAATAGCCATACAACAACCTAACATTTAAAACAAAAATCATGAAAAGCACTACTTTTTTAGCAATCTGTAGTCTGCTCATTTCAATTTTCTCATTCGGGCAGACCAGTACAGAACAATTTGAGACAGAATCGAACGCAAGTACAAGCTTCACCGATAATGGGGTTATATTCAATATCATTTCCCATACAAGCGTTTTCGATATTCAGGGAAATTTTCCCGGAACTGGCTGGAACGGAACAGCCAATGACAACAGATATATTGATAATTCCAATGATTCTCAATTTCCGCCATCATTTAGTATTAAGACCACGTCTAATCTGTTTAAAGTAAACAGATTCTGGATGTATCTTTCTGCATTGAACCTGGATCTGAATGTGGCAGGAACACTTACTGTAACCGGAAAATTAAGTGGAGTAACAAAATTTACTCAAACAAAAACTACCGGATTTGCTACAAGTTTAGGTACTACAAACGGATTCACTTTGATTGACTTGACCAATTTAAACGGGCAAAACTACTCAAACATTGTGATTGACGAGTTGCAGATCACCGCGAACGGAGCCTTCCGATATGTAGGTTTGGATGCTTTCACCTGGGTAAAAGACAGCAATCTGGTATTGGGAACTTCGGAAGCTAAAAGCACTAAAAAAGACTTGACTGTTTATCCTAATCCAACCAGCGGGCCAATTTCTATCACTACAGAAAAAGCCAGTGAAGCTAAAATCTACAGCCTGGACGGTAAAATGCTGAAGGCTGTACCAACTCAAAAGGGAAATAATGAAATCAATATTTCAGAACTTCCAAAAGGAGTTTACATTATTAAAACAGCAACAGAGTCTACCAAAGTAATTAAGAACTAACTTCAGAAAATTAATCATAAGTTCCACATTCCCATAAAGATTCTAATTCATGAATGACAAATCCCTTTCGACGAAGGGATTTTGTCATTTTATCGGGTCCATTTGTGAAGATGCTCTATCCTTCCGTTTCTATTGAGTAAAGCCTGGAATCTGAGTTTTAACAAAATTTCACGTCCTTCGATAGTTCTTGTAAAAACCAATTCAGATTTCCCTATCATTTTATCCCATAGCTTTTTAAAAAAATCTGCATTTTTTTTATTTTTTGCAAAAATCTCAGGTATTGGATAATACATATCTTTTTTCAGAAACAATAAACTTCTTTTATGTTTCAACAAATACCTTGGATTATCTATTTGTGACACCAACTCATGTAAAGTTTGTATAAACTGAGCATTTTCATACTGACTTCCTCCATCCAGATAACAAAATGCATTTTTATTTTTGTCTGATGAGCTTACAATTCTAAGTTTTTCAATAGAGGTACAGATTACTTTTTGATGAATTAAACCATATAAAATTATTTCAGCCAGGGAACTAAGCTGTCTTCCAACATCTTTACATCTTAAATATTGTTTTGTAGATCTGTATAGTTTCCCACCATATACAGCAACACCTGCAATTCCAAATAAGCCAACCAGCAGTGAAAAACTTTTTACAGATTTAATTTCATCAATATTCCGGAGAAGTCCCATCATAAGATCCTGACAGAATAACAATATGGAAGAAACTATTATCTTCGCAAAACTTCCACTCATTTTACCCAAATAATCCATCCGCATTTTCTCCATACCTGCCATATTGACTGAGGGGACTTCTATTTCTTCTACCAAAACATTTCCTTTATCAAGGGCTGTTTTCCATCGCTGAGCAAGGGCAGTTCTATTTTTTGCCCATGCAAAAAATATCTGATTGATTTTTGGTAATTCTTCTTTACGTTCTATCGTTTTAATATTCAGCCGTTCAAAATTATTTTCTATGGTAGCCTCATCCTTGTAGGAAATCCCTACAAAGGTTTTAAATCTTTTCTGGATATTACTGAAGTCCTGTCCTCCATTGATATCATGAGAATCAAAACATACCATGTGCCAGATATTTCCAGTTTTGTTTACATTATCTTTATCTGTTCTTATCACTCTTCCCCTCATCTGATTAGAGAGTACAAAAGAACTTACAAAACTAGCCAGCACAAGGCTGTTGATTTTGGGAGCATCCCAACCTTCTCCCAACAAAGACTTGGTTCCAATTAAGATCTGGATTCCTCCACATTGAAAAATCTCGGTTATTATTTGTACCACGTCATGTTTTATCTGATCTGAGAGACTGATTATCAAATAATCCTGATCATAGTACAAAGGAGAAAAAGACACTCCCGAAATACTTTTCCTGAAACAAAATTGCTCAAACATATCTTTAGCACTCACTGGAATGATAACCAAACTGCCTGTAAGAATTCCGATCTTTTTATGCTGGAAATTTTCTCTTCTTAATTTTTCAAATATTGGAACGGCTCCTATTTTATCGAGGTTTAATGTATTCTGAGTTTCAGTAACCAAATATTCTTTTCTTATAAAGTCTGTAAGGATTACCATTCTGAGATCTTCTTTAAGAACTGAAAATTCAAAATCTGCAATTTCTTTTATCCCCTGAAGTTTTCCAATACTTGAGTTAAGAATCTGATTAACATTTTTACTATTATAAAAACTGACTGTCCTCTGCTCAAGAAATCCTGCTCTTCTGAGTCTGTTGCCAAGGTCTGTCCGATGTTCTTCATATTTTTTAAAATTAACTTCATCCAGTACGAGGTAAAAATCAAGAAGCTCTTCCATCCAGAAGAAATCGAACCCGGGAACATATTTTTGCTGGTCTCCAATGATATTAAAATGAATATCCGAAATCTCTTTTCCTCTGAAATGAAGATAAACAAGCCCGGAGGTATAAGATGATATATTTTCATAAATCCATTCCAGATGTACAGCAGGGTTCAGATAAACAGGATGTAGCTCAAGGGCTTCCAGTAGCGTATCATCATTTTGAACTTCTTCAAAAAACATGGCAGCCTGATGGTGATGATATTCAATTTTTTTCTCTTCCTCTTTTGAAGGTGAAGTAAAATAAACCAAATCCTGATGAGGGCAAAGATCTCCTTCAATCATCAATTCAGGAACAGAAATTTCTACATCAATAGGACCATTTAACTGAATATATTTTTGCCATTCGGCACCGGAGACATCAAAAGGAGGGGTTGCAGTGAGAGCAACTATGGTAGGACTAATTCTATTTTTCAATTCCAATAGACTTCTCCACCATGCATTTTTCAAATGATGCGCTTCATCCAGAATAAGAGTGCCTACTTTTTGCTTCTCGAGCTTTTTAATAATTTCCGCAACTGAGATTCTTGAAGATTTTTTTATCTGATCTTCGTCGTCTTCATCAGTTCCATAAGCAGAGTGAATTCCCTGATAAGTTGTAACAGTTATAATTCCTGGATTTTTAATGTCAGAAGATATCCATTCAGGGATATTTTCCGTATCCAGAAAGAGTTCACAAAACCTCTGAATCCATTGGTTCTTGATGGCTAAGGTAGGAGCAACAATCAATGCAGGCTTATCAAGTCTCAGCATTATTTCTAATCCCAAAACCGTTTTCCCAGAACCCGGAGGAGCAGAAATATGGAGATGACCATTCTTTAAATGCTCATTCATGTTGTCTAAAATTTTCTTCTGATAAGTTCGCCAGCGGTATTTAAAAGTTGCCTTTTCAGGAAAAACATTCATAAGCCCAATTTAATAAAAAACCAGATAAACAATAATAGAAAATTATAGGTTCTGAATATTTCATCCTTTTAATGATATAATATACTTATCTATATAAATCTGTTTTTCTTTGGATTTATACTGTTGGATATAGCGTGGATGCTCCAGAACTGTCATTTTATCAAACAGTTTTGCTTCTTTGTTTAGTTTTGAAATAAAACCGGCATTCTTTTTACCAAGAATAAAAACTTCTGATACATCAAGATTGAGACTGATATGTTTCTTCAAAGATTCAATCATAAAATCCTTTACGGCTTCGAATAATTTTTTATCGTCATAATAATTAGCATTAAGCCAGCCATTTTTTGTTTTTCTAACAATAGCCAGTGGAAATGGAGAATTGATATAAATATCTTTATAGAAAAGATCAGCACCTCCATAGTTTTCAATCATATCATAGATGAAAACGGAAGAAATTTCATGAGTATGGGCAGATTCCATTTTGATTCCGCAGACACTTTCCAATCTTTTTGTATCGGTAAACGGAACTCCGGTTACTCCAGCTCCATGACGGCCTGGATTGATTCCGATAATAAATTTTCTTCGGGATGAATCATTATAATATTTATGATAAAACGTCTGCATTACCATTAATGTTTCAGGGTTTTCCAGATACGGATTCAAAACATTAAAACCTTCAGGTAAATTTCCTGTATAGCTCAGGTTTTCATTGAACTTTATAACATGGTCTGCAAAAGTTTTGCTCATAAAATCATTTTCTATTGTAAATAAACAACATTCCCATTTGCACTATCCATGTCAAGGTTTAAAACCTTGACATGGATAAAAATCTATCAAAAAATCCCTTTCATTTGATGAAAGGGACTCTAAATTTATATTTTATTCTGAATTAAATCAATCCAAATTGTTGGAAGTGGTGTGTAAAATGCTTTTTGTGCATCAGTTCCCACATTTCTTTATTCAGTTTTCCGAAAACGTAATTCATGTGTTCTGCCTGTGGATTTTCTTTGTAATAAATCACAAATTTCTTCAGGTTATCCATGAATGACAGTTTTGCAGCTTCCAGGTTTTTGTGTCTTGGTTCAGGAAGTGAACCATCCTGCGGAAGGAACGGAGCAGTGAATTCTTTTGGCATTGCTCTGTGGTTGTATAGTGAGTCCTGCCATTTTTCAAGATGTTCCTCCGGGGTGAAGCATTTATCTGCTTCAGGCTCTCCAAAACTTACCAATAAAGCCTGCTCAAGATGTTCTATCATCTGCTGCGGAGACATTTTTCCCCAAAGTGCAGCAGTATTTTCCGTTAAACTGTTTACTATTTTCTGAACATTTTTCACATTCAGGTCGATGAAAGGTGATTGTTTTGCGACCAATGTTAAGATTGTTGCCACGCAAACCACCTCATCCCTTTGGTTTACAACCTCAACCAGCCACTTTACAACACCGGAAGGAATGTTTCTCCCCTTTACTCCTCTGTTGATTTTTTCTTTTGCTGTTAAATACACTGTGATGGTATCTCCGGCGTATACAGGTTTGAAGAAACTGCAGTCTTCTAATCCGTAATTGGCAATAACAGGTCCTTTTTTACCAGAAACAAATAATCCTGCTGCTGCTGAAAGGATGAAATATCCGTGAGCAACTGTTTTATCAAAAATAGTACCTGTTAAACTTGTAGCGTCTGTATGGGCATAGAAATGATCCCATGAAACATTGGAAAAGTTGACGATATCTGCATCAGTAACTGTTCTTCCTGCTGTTTCTAAGGAGTCTCCTACTTCCACTTCCTCAAAATATTTCTGGAAAGGATGCTTGTCTGAGAATTTTTTCTCTGCTCCCTGCTGATAAATCTTAGTGATTGCTTTCAGTACATCCGGAGATCCCTGGATTGCTGTTTTCTGTAGGAAGAAATGAAGACCGCTCAGTCCGCCCATTTCCTCTCCGCCACCTGCTCTACCAGGACCTCCGTGCATCAATGTAGGAAGTGGTGAACCGTGGCCTGTGCTTTCTTTAGCATTATCTCTGTTTAGTACAAAGATTCTTCCGTGCTGGGAAGCCATTTTCCATGAAGTTTCAGCGATAAAGTTCTCGTCATGAGAAACAATAGATCCCACTAAACTTCCTTTTCCTCTTTTTGCCAATGCAGCTGCTTCTTCAGCATCTTTATATGGCATTAATGTAGATACCGGCCCGAAAGCTTCTACATCGTGAGAGATATTTTTTTCGAAAGGTTTGTCGTTCAGGAATAGTTTCGGACTCATAAATGCTCCATTTTCGTAGTTAGCATCTACCAGTTCATGTTTCCCGTCATAGACAAGTTCTGTTTCTGATTTTAATAGATTTACTTTTCTCAGAACTTCTTCGTACTGCTGTCTTCCTACCAAAGATCCCATTTTGGTTTCCCTGCTTAATGGGTTTCCGATTTTCGTCTGATCCAAAGCTTTAGACAAAGCATTCTGAACGTCACCAATTAAGTGTTCGGGAACGATAATTCTTCTGATAGCCGTACATTTCTGCCCTGCTTTTGTCGTCATTTCGTTACGAACTTCTTTGATGAATAAATCGAATTCAGGAGTTCCCGGTTTGGCTTCCAATCCAAGGATAGAACAGTTCAGTGAATCTGCTTCCATATTGAAACGAACGGCATTTCCTGCGATAGATGGCAGTGATTTTAATTTTCTACCTGTGTGAGCAGAACCGGTAAATAAAACAGAGTCTCCATCCTGAACATAATCAAGAATATTTCCCGGCTCTCCGCAAACTAACTGCACAGCGCCTTCAGGCAATATTCCACTTTCAATCATATCCTGAAATACTGCATTGGTAAGGTAAGATCCGAAAGGAGACGGTTTTACAATAGAAGGAACACCTGCCAGCAGGGAAGTGGATAATTTTTCCAGCATTCCCCATACCGGAAAGTTATAGGCGTTGATCTGTACAGAAACCCCTTCACTTGGCGTTAAAATATGAGTCCCCAGGAAAGTTCCGTTAGCGGAGATCTTCTGAGTGTCTCCGTCTACCCAGAATGAAGTATTAGGAAGCATTCTTTTTGCCAATCCGGAATAGGTAAAGAAAGTTCCGAAACCTCCTTCGATATCCACCCATGAATCCACATGGGTAGCTCCTGTTTTGTATGATAAGTCGTAGTATCTTTTCTTTCTTTCCAGTAAATAAAGTGCTACTTTTTTCAGCATTTCTCCCCGATCATAGAAAGTCATTGAAGAAAGGTTTTTGTATCCTACAGTTCTCCCGTAGTCAAGAGCCTGTTCAAAATTAAGTCCTTCTGTATCGGAAACAGCAACCTGTTCCCCTGTAACGGCATTGTACAAAGGAATTCCGCTTCCGGTACCTTCTACCCATTGTCCGTAGATATAGTTTTTTAACTTTTCCATAAAATATTTAATTTATCAATGTAGCAGTATAACAATTTACCAATTATTGGTTATTACGAATTTATTGTTACATTTTTACATTAGTATATTGTTACATTTATCTTTTATTTCGGTTCCTGATAAGGAAACATTTTCACTAATCCTTCATATAAACTTCTGTGAAGAATGGTTGCATGATTGTCTGTTTCCATCATTTTATACTCTAATGTCCAGTTTTTCTTTCCTGTCTTTTTCAAAATACTGTAGAAAGCCTCAGCTTCTTTTATCATTATCTGATGTTCTCCTTTTCCTACAGAGACATAAACAAACTTTTTCGTATCCGGAGATTTTGAAAGCAGTTGGGAAGCCTGTTTTAAAAGGCTTTCATTATCCCACCATAAGCTTGGACTGATGATAAAATAGTTATTGAACATTTCCGGTTTTTTCAAAAGGATTTCTGTTGCCAGAAGCCCTCCCAAAGACTGACCGAAAAGGTACTTATCCGTTGTTTTAAACTGACTTTCCACGTAAGGTTTTAATTCTTTTTCAAGGAATTCAATAAACTTATCAGAATGCCCTGTTGTAGGATAATCTTTCTGCAAGTCTTTTAAATCCGTATGAAAGGTATAATCTCTTTTTCTGTCTATATTAGCAACTCCCACCACAATGGTTTCCGGCATGGAATACATCAGATTAAAGAATTGTATTAACCCTGTCACGTGAATAAAATCTTCGTTCATGCTTCCATCTAACAAATAGATCACCGGGTATGATTTTGTTTTATCAAATCCTTGTGGAAGATAAATATTCAGCGTTCTGTCTTCATTTAAGGTTTTGGACTTAATGGTCCTCACTTCTCCTATTGTAAGCGGTTTTGATGTAACCGTCTGTGCTGAGAGCGTACACCCCACCGTAAACATCATGCTGCATGCAAGCGCAATTTTTTTAATCATATTTAATTTTTTAACCCTAACGGTTTTTAAAAACCAGTTAGGGTTGATTATTAGCAATTATTCAAAATTTAAAAATCACATTCAACAGTCGACTTATGATAATTTCTAAAAATTTCTAGCGAATCAAAATACTGCATGATTTCCTTTCTATTCAATTTACTTTCTTTTTCAGGATTTACATATGAATTATATGAAGAATTCTTCCATTGATCAATTTTATTTACAAATCCGTGATTAATCGGATTATTATGGATGTAATGGAGAACTTTCAATAAATATTTCTCATCTGATATTTTCTTTCGTTTTACCGCATTCAGAAAAAGAGTCCCTTTTCTATTATATTTTTTGTTGTAAGCTTTAGCATAAGCATTCAATAAATTACCAAAATGCTTCATTAAAAACTGATGCTCATTTTCAATACTCGCATCATTAAAATCCTTAAATCTCAATAACAAATGAAAATGATTAGGTAATAGACAATAGGCATAGATATCAGCGACCGGAAGAATATATTTTTCTACCTTTTCCAGAAAAAAATGATAATTTGATGGCTCACGAAAAATAACTTCAGTCCCGTTTACATGAGAGAAAACGTGATATACACCTTCAAATTCAAAATTTTCTGTATTAATCATTTTAAATCTGGTATTTTAAATTTTAAACCAAACGGGTTTTAAAAACCCGTTTGGTTTAATGATCAACAATTATTAAAAATAAGTTATACTATTATTTTATATCATCCCAGATGCTGTAATCCACAATTTTGGTTGGGATCTGCTGAACATATTCCGTAAAAGGCTCACAAGGCAGAATAGCTTCTTTTCCTTCTCTTGCCAGCTCCTGATATAATTTTGTTCCTTCTGTTTTCCAGTGAATCATTTCGTCAGAAACATCACGGATAATCTTTGCAGGGCTTCCTACCACCAGTTTTCTTGGTTCACATCTGAAATTGGCTGGTACAAAAGCGAGTGCTCCGACAATACTTTCATCACCGATATAAGCTTTGTCCATTACCACAGAATTCATTCCGATCAGACAGTTTTTTCCAATGTGTCCGGAATGGATGATTGCTCCATGTCCGATGTGTGCGGATTCTTCCAATATGGTTTCTATATTCGGGAAAACATGAAGAGTACAGTTTTCCTGTACGTTGGCTCCATCTTTAATAATAATTTTTCCCCAATCGCCTCGAATGACTGCGTTAGGACCGATATATACTTCTTCACCTATTTCTACATTCCCGATAATCACTGCCTGCGGATGAATGTAGGCAGAGGGTTTTATAATGGGACGAATCCCGTGGTATGAGTAGATGTTCATATTTTTTAATTTGAAAATATGAGAATGAGATAATTTGAAAATTAATAATGTCTTTCAACATTTTCAAATTCTCAAATTGACTCACTTTCAAATTCATTATACTTTTTCAATCACCATCGCATACCCCTGTCCGACACCGATACAAAGGGTACACAATGCATATTTTTTATCCTGCTTCTGAAGTTCCATTGCAGCAGAACCTACGATTCTTGCTCCGGAAACTCCCAATGGGTGGCCGATTGCAATTGCACCTCCGTTCGGGTTTATTCTTGCATCATCATCTTTTAACCCTAAGCTTCTTGTTACCGCCAGTGCCTGTGCAGCAAATGCTTCGTTGAGTTCAATGATGTCCATATCTTCCAGAGAAAGGTTTAATCTTTTCAATAGCTTTTGGGTAGCTTCTACAGGTCCGATTCCCATGATTCTTGGCTCAACACCTGCTACGGAAGATCCCAGAATTTTTGCTTTTGGTTTTAAACCATATTTTTTTACAGCTTCTTCACTTGCTAAAATCAAAGCAGCTGCACCATCATT
Source organism: Chryseobacterium sp. CBTAP 102 (assembly GCF_003201365.1). Classification (NCBI taxonomy): domain Bacteria; kingdom Pseudomonadati; phylum Bacteroidota; class Flavobacteriia; order Flavobacteriales; family Weeksellaceae; genus Chryseobacterium; species Chryseobacterium sp. CBTAP 102. The sequence continues at coordinate 71,217 of NZ_QICX01000013.1, read as the reverse complement.
CATTCCTGAAGCATTTCCTGCCGTTACGGTTCCTTCTTTTCTGAATGCCGGGCGAAGTTTTGCCAACCCTTCCATAGATGAGGTTGGTTTAATGAATTCATCTTTTTCAAAAACAATAGGATCGCCTTTTCTCTGAGGAATTTCAACTTTTACAATCTCTTCTGCCAGTCTTCCGCTTTCCTGAGCTTTTGTAGCTTTCTGCTGAGACCAAAGGGCAAATTTATCCTGATCTTCTCTGTTGATCTGGTGAATATCTGCTAAATTTTCTGCAGTTTCTCCCATTCCGTCTACCCCATACATTTCTTTCATTTTTGGGTTAATGAAACGCCATCCAAAAGTAGTATCAAACATCTGGCTGTCTCTACCAAAAGCTGCACTTGGCTTAGACATTACATAAGGAGAACGTGTCATATGTTCTACTCCTCCTGCAATATAAATTTCTCCTTCTCCTGCTGCAATGGAACGGAATGCATTGGCTACCGCCGACATTCCTGAAGCACAAAGTCTGTTGACTGTCTCGCCACCGATTTTGTAAGGAAGACCAGCTAATAAAAGTCCCATTCTTGCAACGTTTCTGTTATCTTCACCTGCCTGATTGGCACATCCGAAAATAACATCCTCAATTTCCTCTACAGGGACTTCAGGATTTCTTGCTACTACTTCTTTGATTACAATAGCAGCTAAATCATCTGCTCTTACTTCTGATAATCCTCCCTGCAGTTTTGAAATGGGAGTTCTGACATAGTCTATGATGTATACGTTGTTCATTTTTATTTGCTTTAGGCTTTAAGCTATATGCAGTAGGCTCTATCAGCTTCAAAAAAGCTTACTGCCTATTGCTTCAAGCTTACTGTTTATTATAATTCTGTTACTTTTTTTCCGATTTTGTAGACTGTTCCTACAAATTTTGCAATCAGTTCTTCATTCTGGTTGGTAATTTTAATGTCATAAACAGCCGTTTTTCTGGTTTCATTTACCAAAATGCTTTCTGCTCTGAAAGTATCACCTTCTTTTCCTGCTTTGGTAAAGTTGATGATACAGTTTAACGCAACGGCAGCGTCTCCGGTATTGTTGGAAGAAAATGCCAGCGCAGAGTCTGCAAACGCAAAGGTAACTCCGCCATGAACTGTTTTAAGCCCATTCAGCATTTCCTTCTTAATTGGCATTTCTATTAAACAGTAATTTTCTTTTACTTCAATCATTTTGATATTCATCCACTGGGAAAAAAAATCCTGATTGAACATATAATCTGCAACTTGTCTTGGGTTCATTTCTATTAATTATATGTTTGTTATTTCTTCATACAGCTCATCGGATAATCTGTCGTAAACACTCATGGTTTTCCCCAGAATGATCTGCTCGTATGAAAGTCTTTCTGAATCTGATGAATTTTCAGAGGGATAGGATGCATTTAGATCAATCCCGTTTTCGTTCGCCAATCTTTTGATCAACTCTTTATATTTTTCATTAAACTTTCCTAATAGCTCAAGCCTTTCCTGCTCATCAACAGAGGAAGCTTCCTGAGTTAAATACTGTTTCTCAATTAAAAGTCTGGTCTCCAGCTCTGCTCTGAATTCATCTATATTCATAATATCAATTTGAAAATTAAATAAATTTGAGAATTTGAAAATGAGAACTTGTTATAATCAATTTTCAAATTGGTACATTTTCAAATTATCTAATTCATTTTACGAAGTAATGGACTTTGTCTGTATCTTTCTTCCTTATATTCTTCGTAAAGGTTCTGAAGGGTTTCGGAGATTTTTGCATACCCGATTTCTTTCCCCCAGCTTAATAATCCTTTTGGATAATTAACGCCTTTCTGCATGGCCAGTTCAATATCTTCATCATTGGCAACGCCTAATCTTTTGGCTTCAACCGCTTCGTTGATCAGCATAGAAATGATTCTCAAAAAGATCTGTTGATATAAGGCGTCATCTTTCACGGCTAAAGGTTTTTCTGCTCCTTCGCTGTAATCGTAGAAACCTTTTCCTGTTTTTCTGCCGTGAAGTTTGGCTTCAGACATTCTTTGCTGTAATAAAGAGGGCTTGTATTTCGGATCGTAGAAATAATCTTTGTAAACAGTGGTTGTTACTGCAAAGTTGACATCTACTCCAATAAGGTCCATCAATTCAAAAGGTCCCATTTTGAAGTTACCCAATGTTTTCATGGCTTCATCCACCTGTTCCGGTGTTGCGATGTTTTCTTCAACAATTCTAAGGCCTTCCCCATAATAAGGTCTGGCAATTCTGTTGACAATGAACCCGGGAATATCTTTAGCAATAACAGGAGTCTTCCCCCATTCTTTCATGAGGTTGTAGATTTTCTCTGGTAATGTTTTTTCTGTTAATAAGGACGGAATGACTTCCACTAAAGGCATCAATGGAGCGGGATTGAAAAAGTGAATTCCGATGAAACGCTCCGGTTTCTTGAGTTCTGCACCAAGAGAGGTGATAGAGATAGATGAGGTATTGGAACTGATGATACAGTTTTCTGAAACATAGTTTTCAAGTTCTGTAAACACCTTCGTTTTAATATCTTTGTTTTCAATAATTGCTTCAATGATTAATTCACAATCCTTGAAATCTTTAAATTCTGTAGCAATGGAAATATTAGCTAAAATTTCAGTCATTTTCTCTGCCGAAATTTTTTGTTTATCCACCAATTTGGTGAGCGTTTTTTCCAAACCAACTGTTGCCGTTTCTACTTGTTTTGCGTTGGCATCATATACCCATACTTTGCATCCGTTCGTTGCGGCTACCTGTGCAATGCCGATTCCCATGGTTCCGGCACCGATAATTCCTACATATTTCATAATGTAAAAGTGTATCAATGTAACAATGTAACAATCATTGTCATGCTGAGCTTGTCGAAGCATCTCATTGATAAACTGCTACATTGGTACATTGTTATATTAGTTCTTATTTTCCTTTATAATTAGGTTTTCTTTTCTGTAAAAAGGCATTTACACCTTCAATGAAGTCTTCTGTTTCTGCGGCTTCCTGCTGAAGATCTCCTTCCAGCTCAAGCTGTTCTTTCAGGGTGTTGTTATAAGAATTGGCAAATGCTTTTTTCGTAAGCTTAATGGCTGCTGTCGGCATGTTTGCCATTCTTTCAAGAATTTCCATAGATTTTGGAACGAATTCTTCTTCACTGAAAACTTCCGCTACAAGACCATAAGATTTAGATTCTTCTGCAGATAATTTTTTACCTGTAAATGCTAAATAATTGGCTAATTGTCTGCCTAAAAGCTTAGGTAAGAAGTATGTTCCTCCTGTATCAGGAATCAAACCGATATTTGAAAATGCCTGAGCAAAATATGCTTTCTCGTTAGCTAAAACGAAGTCAGAGATTAAAGCCAGCATAGCTCCGGCTCCTACTGCCGGGCCGTTTACTAAAGCGATAACCGGTTTTTTGCAACGGGTAACTTCCATTACCAAAGGGTTATAGTAGTCTACCACAATTTTTCTGATAATGTCACGATCATGGTGTTCTTTGCCTGCCACAAAAGCTTCATCCAGATTCTGACCTGAGCAAAATGCTCTTCCTCTTCCGGAAATGGCCACACATCTAACGGTTTCATCTTCGCTGCATTCTTTAACAAAATCTCTAAGATCTGATAAAGCAGGTTTGGTAAGAGCATTCATCGTTTCCGGTTGATTAAGATATGCGATTTTCAGCTTTCCGTCAAAATGCGTTTCAATATCAAGTTGTGTATACATAGTTTTTATTAATTTATTATTTAACAACGCACTAATTTAACAATATAAATTAATGTAACCGTCTAATAATTTAACATTATAACAATTCTTTCGATATGCTTTGCATAGCCGTAAAATTTGTTGCGGATTGGTTGTTTATTCATCAATGACATTTAAAATAATCAAATGGCTCCAGGCAGTCTAAACATTGATAAGAAGCCTTACACAAAGTAGACCCAAATCTGCTGATCTGCCTGGTATGCTCAGAACCGCAACGAGGACATTTTTTCGGTTTTCCGATGTGGTGTTCGTCTGCTCCTTTTTCGGGAGGTGTAATTCCGTAAGCACGGAGTTTTTCTCTTGCTTCATCGGTAAGCCAGTCTGTTGTCCAGATCGGAAACATCTTGGTTACAACTTTTGCTTCCCATCCGTTTTCTTTCATCATTTTGATAATGTCTTCCTCAATGGTAAACATAGCGGGACAGGCGGAATAAGTAGGTGTAATGATCACTTCACAGGTATTTTCACCTGTAATCTGTGCATCTCTTACGATTCCTAATTCCACAATATTGATTACCGGAATTTCCGGATCGGGAATTGTTTCTAATAAATCTAAAAGCTGATTCATATCTTATTTTTTATCAGAATCAAGAATTGCTTTCATTGCATTCTGATAATCCAAATTATCTGTTATTCCGTTGTGATACTGATCTTTTAATACAATCAGACGATCACCTTTTTTAAAGTTATTTTTAAGTTTTAAAGAGGCTTTATAGTTAATAACCTCATCTTTATCACCGTGAAAAATAACGACTGGTGACTGAACGGTTTTTAAATATTCACAAGTCTCAAAATTATATTTCAGTAAAAACTTCGGAAGGAATGAAAATTTCTGATTCATTTCATCTTCCATGCTGTAATACGGTGCCTGTAAAATCAATAATCCTGCATTATGCATTGAAGCTAATTTTGCAGCTAATCCTGTTCCTACAGAATATCCTAAAATAATAATTCTGTTTTCCGGATATCTTTTCAAAAGCTCTTTGTAAGCATTTTCAACATCCGAAAAGATCTGATTTTTATTATTAATTTTATCTTCACTTTTTCCGTACCCCCTGTAATCAAGTATCAAAGTATCATAATTCATACTTCGATACAGCTGAGCTACTATTCCCCAGCTTTTTATTGATCCTCCGTTTCCATGAAGATAAAAGATGACTCCTTTTGAATTTTGAGCTTTGAATAAAACAGAACTCAAATGCTTTCCATCCTGCGTTTTGATGGGAACTTCTTCAAAATCACCATCAAATGTAAACTTGTAATTTTCGGGTAACTTTTCAGGATAAAAAATAATTTTCTCCTGATAGAAATAGATTCCAACACATAGTATCACATAGGCTGCAAGAAAAAAAGCCAATATCCCAAGAAGCAACTTCTTCATAATTTACTACCACGTACAACCAGGATATGCTCTCTGCATATACTGAAGTTCACAAAGGATATACCCGAAATACTCTGTATGATATCCTGTTCTTGATTTGGGCTGCATGAAAGGATTTTCCGGATATTCTAAACCGAAGTCTGCAAAATCTTTCTTTGTAATGGAAAGAAACTCTTCGTAAAGAACGTCTGCATTGGGAGCAATGTTCAAGGCAACAAGGTCGTCTTCACCTTCTGTTTTAGCAAAAAGCCCCTTTGTATATTCCCAGATATTTTCAATAGCTTTTACCAAACGGGACTTACTTTCTTCTGTTCCCTGCGCGAAGATTTTCATCCAGGATGCAGCGTGTGTATAGTGATATCTTACTTCTTTCAATGATTTTTGAGCAATGGCAGCTAATTCTTCATTAGCAGAATTGGATAAAGCTTCATACATCAGTTTTTGATATACAGACAATACATATACTTTAAGAATAGTCTGTGCATAATCTTCATTAGGAAGTTCTGTCCAATGTGCGTTAACGTATTCATGCTCGTATCTTAAAAATGCGATATCATCTTCGCTTTTGCCATTGTCAATCACTCGTGAAGCATAAACGTAGAAGTTATTGGCCTGTCCCAGTTCATCCAACGCAATATTCGTCAATGCAATATCTTCCTCCAGGTAAGGGCCTTCACCGCACCATTCGGACAAACGCTGTCCCATAATGAAACTGTCGTCTGCTAGTTTTAATAAATAATTATATAATGGGTTCATTATTTTAGCTTTTGGCTTTTGGCATATAGCTTTTAGCAAATTGCAAGCAGCTAATAGCCATTAGCATTTTTACATATTTTTTACGTCGTTAGGAATCTCGTAGAACGTTGGGTGACGGTAAAGTTTGTCATCAGCCGGATCAAAGAATGCTTCTTTATCTACTCCCTCTGAAGTCACAATATATTTACTTGGAACCACCCAAACAGAAGTTCCTTCTTTTCTTCTTGTATAAACGTCTCTTGCATTCTGCAAAGCCATTTCTGCTGTGGGTGCCTGTACAACTCCAACATGTTTGTGAGATAATCCCGGTTTAGTCTGAATAAACACTTCCCACATATCTAAATTTGCCATAGTCAAATAAATTTAACAATGTATCAATGTACCAGTTTAACAGTGAGATGCTTCGACAAGCTCAGCATGACAAAGATTGTTACATTTCCACATTGGTATATTGTTACATTATTATATTACTTCTTTTTGTTGTTTCTCTGCAAAAGCAGCTGCTGCTTCTTTTACCCATGAATTTTCTCTTTGCGCTTTTCTCTTAGTTTCGATACGCTTTTTGTTGCAAGGTCCGTTTCCTTTTAAGATTTCCATGAATTCATCCCAGGGAAGTTCTCCGAAATCATAATGCTGTCTTTCCTCGTTCCATTTCAGATCTTTATCAGGAATGGTTAATCCTAAGAATTCAGCCTGAGAAACAGTAACATCGATAAATCTCTGACGAAGACTGTCATTACTTTCTCTTTTTACTCTGTAATTCATAGAGATTTTAGAGTTGGGTGAACTGTCATCATTAGGTCCGAACATCATCAGAGCCGGCCACCAGAAACGGTTTAATGAAGCCTGAGCCATTTCTTTCTGTTGTTTTGTTCCACGGCATAATGCCATCAAAATTTCATATCCCTGTCTTTGGTGGAAAGATTCTTCTTTACAGATCTTTACCATCGCTCTTGAATAAGGACCGTAAGAATTCCCCATCAGCATTACCTGGTTCATAATAGCAGCACCGTCTACCAACCAGCCAATGGCTCCGATATCTGCCCAGCTTAAGGTAGGATAATTGAAAATACTTGAATATTTTGCTTTTCCTTCCAGCATATCATCATAGGTAGCATCTCTGTCTGCCCTGATGCTTCCGTCTCCTAACGTTTCAGTGGCAGAGTAAAGGTATAAACCATGACCTGCTTCATCCTGAACTTTTGCCAGAAGAGCCATTTTTCTTCTTAATGAAGGCGCTCTGGAAATCCAGTTAGCTTCCGGCAGCATTCCTACAATTTCGGAATGCGCGTGCTGTGAAATCTGACGAACCAATAATTTCCTGTAATCATCAGGCATTACATCTTTGGGTTCTACTTTATTTTCTTCGTGAACGTATTGAACAAATTTTTCTAAGTCCATAATTTTTTCAATTTAGCAATATACCAGTCTGGCAATGTACCAATGATTGTTACACTGGTAAATTGTTACATTGTTACATTAATTTTTTAAACATCATAATTTAGCATCACCACATTGGTTGTAGGGTGACACTGACAGGTAAGAACGAAGCCTCTGGCTACTTCTTCTTCGGTAAGCGCGTAGTTTTTCTCCATAAAAACCTCTCCTTCCAGAACCTGCGCCTTACACGTACAGCAAACGCCTCCTTTACATGCGAAAGGAACCGGAAGCTGATCTTTCAATGCTTTATCTAAGATACTCTCTTTTTTAGAATTAAGGTGGAACGAATATTCATCATCATCAATGATTACTGTTACCATGCTTTCAATATTGGCAATCGCCTTGAATTCATCACTCATTTCCTCCGTATTTTCTTCATCCGGAGCGGTGAAATATTCGAATAGCACCTGAATAGCAGGTACTTTTTTATCCTTTTTCAGATAGTCTGCAATCCCTTTGATCATTTCTGAAGGACCACAAATAAAATAAGTAGCTTCTTTTACATCAATATCTGTATATCTTTCAAATAGCTGCTCCAGTTTTTCAGCAGAAATTCTTCCTTCGAAAACAGGATCTTCATGCTTTTCACGGCTCACTAAATAAACTACTTTCAATCTGCCGTTAAAAGATTCTGCCAATTTATCAATTTCAGCTTTCTTCATCACGTGATTCATACTTCTGTTGCTGTAGAACAGATAAGCATTTGAATTCGGTTCCTGATAAAGGCTTTCTTTAATATTGGACAAAACGGGGGAAATTCCGCTTCCTGCAGCCAGCCCCACATAAGTTTTCACGTTTGAAGGGTGATAAGAAGTATTGAAACCACCCATAGGAGGCATTACTTCCAGCACTTCATCCATATGAAGATGTTCGTTGAAATAACCGGATACTTTCCCGCCTTCAAGCAGCTTCACCAATACTTCCAGTGTGTTGCCTTTTTCACTGGGAGCATTACAGATAGAGTAAGAACGTCTTTCTTCATTTCCGTTGATCATCATTCGGAAATTAAGATACTGTCCTTGTTTAAACCTGAACTTGTCTTTCAGTTCTTCAGGAATTTCTACCGCCACATTCACTGCTTCGGAAGTATCTTTCTGAACTTTAACTGTTTTAAGTTTATAAAATGAATTCATTATTTTTTTAGTATTCTATTAATTTTTCCACCTTCGCACTTCGGCAAACTGTCCTGGGCATGAACTTTCACTTTCGTAGTAATTCCTACCCTCTTTTTTATTTCGTTTTCTATATTTTTTCCAAAGTTCCCGACAAAATTAAAATAATCATCGGTATTTGATTCTATTCTTTGAGATTTTACCAATTCATCATCGATTTCAACATCAATATCCAAAGCGACACACATCTGTTCTTTCTCTACAGGCGTAAGATAGTAGTTTGGAACCACTCCTTTTACATAAGAAAAAGCATCTTCAATCTGGCTTGGATATACATTCACTCCTCTTACGATCAGCATATCATCTGCTCTTCCTACAACAGGTTTCATCTTCACCATTGTTCTTTTGGCACTTTTATCGTAATAAAGGCTGGTGATATCATTCGTCCAGTACCTTAAAAGAGGCATTGCTTTCTTGGTTAAAGTGGTAATGACCAATACACCTTCTTCTCCAAAAGGAACCGGCTGTTGGGTAACCGGATCTAAAATCTCAGGATAAAAATGATCTTCCCAGATATAAGCGCCTCCCTTCTCTTCGAAATCCTCCATGGAAACTCCCGGGCCGATAATTTCACTTAAACCATAAATATTGGTTGCATGAACACCTAGTCTTTCTTCAATATGTCCTCTGATAATTTCCGTCCATGGTTCTGAACCCAGCACTGCATATTTTAGACTGATTTCGTCTGCAGAAATTCCTCTTTTTGTAAATTCATCTGCAATGGTTAAAGCGTATGACGGCGAACAGCAAATGACCTCCGGCTTAAAATCTACAATCAGATCTACCTGTCTTGCCGTCATCCCTCCCGAAATAGGAAGAACACTCATTCCCAGCATTTCAGCTCCGTAATGAAGACCTAAGCCTCCGGTAAAAATCCCGTAACCATAAGCATTATGCAGCTGCATTCCTGGTCTTGCTCCTGCGGCATGTAAAGATCTTGCCACCACTTCACTGAAAAGGTCTACATCTTCTTTCGTATACCCTACCACAGTCGGCTTTCCTGTCGTTCCGCTTGAGCAATGAATCCGCTGAAGCTCACTTTTAGGAACGGTAAATAATCCGAACGGATAGTTATCCCTTAAATCCTGCTTGTAAGTAATAGGAAGTTTAGTGATATCTTCAATCGACCTAATATCCTGAGGAGATATTTGCAATGCATCAAATTTCTTTTTATAAAATTCCGACTTATCCCCCAAATAGCTGATCAGGCTGATCAACCGGTCGGATTGAAGCTGTCTCAACTGATCCAGCTCCAGATATTCAACTGAAAAATCCATAAAACTAACTAACATTTGTTAGGTGTAAATTTAAAAAGATTTTGGAAGCTGGCAAAATTTTTATGATTTTTATCATATTTTGAATGATTCTAAATAAGAAGAAGTCATTAAAATGATGCTCACTTTCATTCTGAGCGGAACGAAGTGGAGAGAAGAATCTTTTAAAAATCTACATTCTTTTACGAGATTCTTACTTCTCCAGAATGACAAACAGAATGGTTATTTCTTTTGATTTCCTAACAATCCAAAAAGAATTTTCTCCCTTATTTCGTCGGTAATTTCATCAGTGGAATCACTGCTTCTTTTGAACCAGAAATAGGAGTTATTTAAAGTATGCAGAATAAATCTTGTGGTAAATGACGGAGATTTTAACTCCCAGTTTTCAGCTTTATAGATCTCGGAAATCAGTTCCTCAATTTCCTGCTGGTAGTTTTTTCTTAATTCTACAAATTCGGGAAGTCTTTCTTCAAGATGTTTCCATTCATTGGAATAGATATGGGTAACATCACGGTTTTTAAGAACAACAGAAAGGTGTTTATCCAATAGCAGGTTCAGTTTTTCCTTCGGTGCAACAGCTGTATTTTTTACTTCCTGAAGTTCATCGAAAAACTCCTGAGCAATGCCAAAGCAAATCCATTCCAGAATTTCTTCCTTTGAACGGATATGGGCGTACAGTGATGCTGCTTTGATATTGAGTTTGGTAGCAAGATCTCTTACTGAGCTTCCCATATATCCTTTCTCTTTGAAAAGTTCTACTGCTACGTTGAGTATTTTTCTCTGTTTTTCTTTTAGTTCCATCTGGTAAAATGCAAAAGTAATTATTCTGAATTAAACTGTTCATTTTTTGCTCGGAAAAAGAAAAAGACGCTTTATTTTCATTGTAATTATCAGGATACTTTACTCTACTATGACTATTTGTTCATGAATTTCAAAGAAATAATTGCAAAACCGGAAAATTTGTCAAGTTAAATTACCGTTAAAAATACAATATCCGGAAAATTTGTCCTATTTTTTTGTAAATTTAATAATTGAACAGTTTTTGCGATACACTCATCGAATAAATGATTAAATAATTGATGGCATTAAGAAACTGAGCCTTAGAATTTAGTTTCTTGATGTTTTTAAAAACTAAACTTAATACAAACCATTACTAAAAATATAAAAGATATGAACTTAAACCAATATACTGTAAAATCGCAGGAAGCCATCCAGGCAGCACAGCAGGTTGCTATGGAATTGGGCAACCAAAGTATCGAACCTCAACATCTCCTTGAAGGAATCTTCCAGGTGGATGAAAATATATCGCCTTTCTTACTGAAAAAATCTGAAGCAGATGCCAATTTGGTAAGAGAGCGCAACCGTGAAAATTTAGAGAAACTTCCAAAAGTACAGGGAGGGAACATTTATCTTTCTCAATCTGCCAACAAAGTACTGCTGGACGCCCCCAATATCGCAAAGAAAATGGGTGACGAATATGTAACGATTGAACACTTATGGTTATCTCTGCTGGAAACTTCTTCTGAAGTATCCAAAATGCTGAAAGATATGGGCGTAACCAAAAACCTGCTGGAAGGCGCTATCAAAGAATTAAGAAAAGGAAGCAAAGCCACTTCTGCAAGTTCAGAGGAAACGTATCAATCCTTAAATAAATATGCTAAAAACTTTAACGAGTTAGCAGCAGAAGGGAAACTGGATCCTGTAATAGGGCGTGATGAAGAGATCAGAAGGGTTTTACAGATACTTTCCAGAAGAACTAAAAATAACCCGATCCTTATCGGAGAACCCGGTGTAGGTAAAACTGCAATTGCTGAGGGAATTGCTCATAGAATTATCAGCGGTGACGTACCGGAAAACCTGATGGATAAAACGTTGTTCTCACTTGACATGGGAGCTTTAATCGCCGGAGCCAAATACAAAGGTGAATTTGAAGAGCGTCTGAAATCTGTTGTGAATGAAGTGATCAAATCAGACGGACAAATCATTCTTTTCATTGACGAGATCCACACTTTGGTAGGAGCCGGAGGCGGTGAAGGAGCAATGGATGCAGCTAATATTTTAAAACCTGCTTTGGCCAGAGGGGAATTAAGAGCCATTGGTGCTACTACGCTGAACGAATATCAAAAGTATTTTGAAAAAGATAAAGCGTTGGAAAGACGTTTCCAGAAAGTGATGGTGGAAGAACCGGATACTGAATCTGCCATTTCTATCCTTCGTGGTATTAAAGATAAATACGAGGCTCACCACAAGGTAAGAATCAAAGATGAGGCAATTATTGCTGCAGTGGAAATGTCTCAGAGATATATTTCTGACCGTTTTTTACCGGACAAAGCTATCGACCTTATTGATGAAGCTTCTGCAAAGCTTAGAATGGAAATCAATTCAAAGCCGGAAGAACTGGACGTTCTGGACAGAAAATTAATGCAGCTGGAAATTGAATTAGCCGCCATTTCAAGAGAAGGCAACCAGACCAAGATTGATCATCTTAAAGAAGATATTGCCAAAATTTCTGAACAGAGAAATGAGATCAATGCCAAATGGCTGAAAGAAAAACAGAAAAGTGAAGATCTTACCCAGATCAAAAAAGATATTGAATCTCTGAAACATGAGGCAGAAAGAGCTTCCAGAGCAGGAGATTATGCCAAAGTAGCGGAAATCCAATACGGAAAACTTCGTGAAAAAGAGGAAGAGCTTGCCAAAGTGGAACTTGAAATGCAGAATCATCAGAATGAACTGATCAAAGAAGAAGTTACGGCAGAAAATATCTCTGAAGTGATTGCTAAATGGACAGGTATTCCTGTCACCAAGCTGCTGCAGTCTGAAAGAGATAAGTTATTGAATCTTGAGGCTGAACTGCACCACAGAGTGGTAGGACAGGACGAAGCGATTCAGGCGGTTGCAGATGCGATCAGAAGAAACAGAGCCGGTTTGAGCGATGATAAAAAACCTATCGGATCCTTCTTATTCCTGGGAACAACCGGCGTAGGTAAAACCGAGCTGGCAAAAGCATTGGCAGAATTCCTGTTTGATGACGAGAACAATATGACCAGAATTGATATGAGTGAATACCAGGAACGTCACAGTGTTTCAAGACTGGTAGGAGCGCCTCCGGGATATGTAGGATATGATGAAGGAGGACAGTTGACTGAAGCCGTAAGAAGAAGACCTTATTCCGTAGTGCTTTTAGACGAAATTGAAAAAGCGCATCCGGATGTTTTCAATACATTACTTCAGGTTTTGGATGACGGACGTCTGACGGATAATAAAGGGCGGGTGGTGAATTTCAAAAATTCTATCATCATCATGACCTCCAATTTAGGTTCACATCTGATTCAGGAGAATTTTGAGAATCTTACGGAGGAAAATCAGGATGAAATTGTGGATAAAACAAAAGACGAGGTCTTTGATCTTTTGAAACAGACTCTGCGTCCGGAATTCCTGAACAGAATTGATGAAATTGTACTCTTCCAGCCTTTAAGAAAGAAAGAAATCGGAAAAATTGTTCAGTATCAGCTGAGAGGATTCAATGAAATGTTATCCAAACGAAACATTATTATGACTTTCACTCAGGATGCCGTAGATTATCTGATGAATAAGGGATATGATCCTGCCTTCGGAGCAAGACCATTGAAAAGAGTGATTCAACAGGAAGTTTTAAACAAACTGTCTAAAGAAATCCTTGCAGGAAACGTAAACGATGGAGACCGAATTACTCTGGATTATTTTGTAGAAACAGGACTGGTTTTCCGACCTGCCGAACAATAAAATAGTTTTTTTCATATACATTATTTTTGTGAATAAGTGCTGCAGATTAAATCTGCAGCACTTATTTTTTTTACTTTTTATCCTAATCATGTGAAATAAACTTATCTTTACAATACTAATAACTAAAACAGAATCAGTATGAAAAAACTTAAAAGAAACGATTTAAGGAAAATTGATGGCGGCCTTATCGCTCCTGTCATTATGTGTGACGAAAATATGAACTGCCCTGCCAATCTGTGCTGTACTTCAGGATACATTTGCAGGGACTGGAGAAAATATCCATGTATTTAAAGAAAAACGGGGAAATATACTTTCTCCGTTTTTTTATAGAATGAATTGAATTTTCTTTATCAGAAATTGTTATCCTTCACATACAATCCGTAAAATCACGGTAAAAATAACAGTGTAATTCCCAATTCGTGAATACATTTTCTCGAATATTTTTTACGAAATTTGCATATTAATTGAGTTTTACCGTAAACCACTAAGCTATGAATACAGAATCAAACAATCCATTACAACCTGGAACCATGTCAAACGGTCTTATCCAGGCTCTGATCGACAATTACCGTCAAAATCACCTTAATGCTATCAATACCAATTTAGGAATAGATGATGCTCATTCCATCTGGTTTGACCTTCCGAAATTAAAAAGCTTTATTGCAAAGATCGAAGAAGAAGCTGCAAAAGTAGATCCTTCTGCTTCTGAGGAAGATCTTGGAATCAGATTTTATTATGCCACTTATCCGAAACAGGAAAACTGGTCTATCATGGACTCTCACCCTGTTCCTGCAGAATATGCCGGAAAACACACCCTGGTACTGATTCCAACATTGAAAAAAGCCGATGAAACAGGGGAACTTATTGATTATGACTTCAATCCTTTCCAAAATACAGACAGCAAACCTTTAGCATTAAACACGCCTTCTGCCAAAGGTATTGAACAAGATGATGACACGGGGCTTGGAGAAAATAGTGGAACACTTATTCCGCCATCACCGCCGATGGGTACATCTTATTAATTACTATTCATTGTTTTAAACACAATATGACTGAGATTCAAAAGATTTTTTCGTCGTTTATGTATTGGGGAGAAGCCGTCGCTGCTATAATCTCCCTAATTTATTATAATCGTGTAAGAAAACAACATTGGAAATACCTGGCAATTTATTTAATTCTTATTTTTCTGTGTGAATCGGCTGTAAAATGGGGAGAAAAACCGCTTAAAATAGACAGGATAAATTTTCACAATTACTTTGTGATTCCATTACAATTTATTTTTTTTTATTGGCTTTACGCAAAAGAATCTCTTAAGAAAACAAAACTATTCTATATCTTAACAGGAATATATCTATTAACATATATTCTCAGAGCAATGTTCTTTCCAGAAAAGAAAGTTATCTTTTCATTCAATTATAATATAGGGTGTTTGCTTTTAATGGCTCTGGTTATTATGGAATATTATAAACAGGTTAATTCATCTGAGATTCTTAATTTCAGTAAAAACAAAATGTTTTATATTAATTTGGGAGTAACGCTCTTTTACATCGCCAACTTACCATTTATGACATTTAACTCCCTTCTTTGGAAATATATAGATATCTGGGATATTTATTTTATATATTTTCAGGTTTCAGGAGCTGTTATGTATATTTTATTTGCAAGTTCATTTATATGGGGAAAACAGAACTCTTAATAACTCTTATTTCATTCAACATCTTTTTTTTGATGTTTGTAATAGCCGTATTTATCTATATCCGGAATTACAGACAACGAAAAAAAGAGTACTTAAACGAAATAGAAAGAAAAAATGAACTTCATCAGAGAGAGCTCCTTTCTACCCAATTGGAAATTCAGCAGGCCACGATGCAGCAGATCGGAAGAGAACTGCACGACAACATTGGGCAGAAACTCACCCTCGTAAGCCTTTATGTACAGCAGATGCTTTATGAAAATAAGGTATCCGAGGCAAGTGAAAGAATTGATCAGGTTTCGCAGATTATCAATCAATCTCTGCAGGATCTCAGAAGCTTGTCAAAAACGTTAACGGATGACAACATCAACCAGAAGGAAATTGTAACTTTGATACAGGAAGAAGTAGATAATACCAATTCCTTTAAAAAATGTCATGTAAGTTTTGAACACAATTTTAAACAACTGGATTTAGGTTTTGTTCATAAGAATGTTCTTCTCAGAATTACTCAGGAATTTATTCAGAACAGTATAAAACATTCCCGTTGTAAAAATATTTTTATCAGCCTTAATACTTCAGAAGATATCCTTTGGGAACTTGATATTCGTGATGATGGAATCGGTTTTGATACTTCACAGATCAAATCCAATGGAATAGGCCTTACCAATATGAAAAACAGAGCAGAAATCATAGGCGCAGGTTTTCGTATGGAAAGCCAGGAAAATAGGGGAACTCAAATCAATATTATCTTAAAAAAACAGTCATGAAAAAATCTATTGTCATTGTTGACGACCATATACTTATTGCTAAAGCTCTGGAAGGAATTATTGGTAATTTCAGTGAATTTGAAGTGATCTATGTAAGTGAAAACGGGAAAGATCTTATCCAGAAATTTGAAGAGGGCAACCCGATTCCTGATATTATTCTTTTAGATATCAGCATGCCTATCATGGACGGTTTTGAAACGGCAGTATGGCTTACAAAAAACCACCCTGATATTAAAATTATGGCACTCAGCATGCAGGGAGATGATAACAGTGTAATTAAGATGATCAGGAGCGGAGCAAAAGGCTATCTGCTGAAAAACACCCATCCAAGAGATCTGGAAACCGCACTTACCAGACTTAATAGCGATGGTTTCTTTTACCCGGATTGGGCTTCCAAAATCATATTTTCCAATTTGAACAAAGAGACAGAAACTGAGATTGCAGTAAGAATTTCCGACAGAGAAAAAGAATTTCTAAAATACACAGTAACCGAACTCAGCTATAAGGAAATTGCAGACAGAATGTGCTGCAGCCCAAGAACAGTGGAAAGCTATCGTGACCAGCTTTGTGAAAAGCTGGATCTCAAAACCCGTGTAGGACTAGCCGTCTTTGCCATTAAAAATGGTTTCGCTAATTAAGTTTTACCGTGAAAAAATTCTTTTAAATATGATTTTAAAAGAAAATAATTTACACAAAAAAATTAAAAACCAAAAATGAATCAGCGAATTAATTTAAATTAAGCAAATATCAATAAATAAGCAAAAACACTAAATAAAACACAAGCAAAACAAGCAAAAATTAACCATAAATCAATAAAACAAAGAAAATTCTTGTATTTTAATTTTAAATAATATAATTTCATATTCTCAACCTAAATGATTTTGATATGAAAAAACTATTATTTGGAGCTTTTATGCTCAGTGTAATGGCTGCATGTAACAATGACAGCATCACCAATCAAAACGAAAACACAACTGACGAAGCAGTAACTACCGCAAGTCTGGTTCAAAGAGGCTGTGCTTCTGAGGAAATCAGACAAGAAGCATTAAAAAAAAGCCCTGAACTCCAACAAAGATTTGCAGCATTAGAAACCAACACAGAAAAATTCGCCAATGACGTGAAGTTTGGAAAAGTTCTTGCCGATGGTACTGTAGAAATCCCGGTTATCGTAAATGTCATCTACAAAACAACAGCTGAAAACGTTTCTAATGCAAGAATTGCAGAACAAATTGCGGTACTGAATGCTGATTATTCCGGCACCAACACTGATGCCAGCAAAATCCCGACTGAATTCCAGACGGTAAGCTCAGGAAATACAAAAGTAAAATTCAGACTGGTAAACACCGTTAGGAAATCCACTTCAAAAACAAGCTGGGCAACTAATGATGATATGAAAAAAGCATCTAAAGGAGGAATTGATGCTACTAATCCTACCAATTACTTAAACTTATGGGTGGTGGGTAAAATGACCAGCCAGGGACGTACCATTCTTGGGTATGCCACTTTCCCTGAATCTGCAGGTTTATGGAATGACGGTGTTGTAATTGCCGCTCCATATTTTGGAAAAACCGGAGCTTCTTCACCTTTCAACCTGGGAAGAACCGCTACACATGAGGTAGGTCACTACCTAAACCTAAGACATATCTGGGGAGATGCCAATTGTGGAAACGACCAGGTAAGTGACACGCCTACACAAACTACAGCAAATTATGGAAAACCTTCTTACCCGCTATACAATACCTGCAGCGGCGTACAAAGATCCGTCATGTTTATGAATTATATGGATTATGTAGATGATGCTGCCATGTTTATGTTCTCTGCAGGACAAAAAACAAGAATGCAGTCTGTAGTAGCTTCTTCTGGTGCAAGATCCGGATTAAGAGTATATTAAAATTATAATCCTTTTACATATTTGAAATCTGTCTCAAGTCTGAGACAGATTTTTTTGTCTCCTACTTTGTTTTCATTTCAGAAATACAAATAATAATGAAAAATATTGAAATCAGATCTGCCATTGGACCTACTGGAATAATCTGCCAAGAAAATAAGTGTCTTCTGACTCTTTAAAAAAAACATTTCAGCCCGATTTATTATAAAAAACATTCTAAAAAACAGCAAAATACTAAAATTATTTACACCCAAAACATACTTAAATGTGAAATATAAAACAAGTAATTGATTTTAACTAAATTCAATACATTCATCATTTACATGATTTAAATTCAATAAAACAGCCTATAAATTAAACATTCGTTAAGTATTTTTAAAAAATAGCTTGCATATTAATTTCAAATACTATAATTTCACATCCTCAACCAAATTATATTATAACGATATGAAAAAATTCTTATTTGGAGCCCTGGTTCTGGGCTTTATGTCGGCGTGCAACAACGACAACTTAACTCATCAAAACGAGACTTCTCCGGATCAGGAAAATACTGTTCCAAGTGCACTTAGAAGAAGCTGTCCGTCAGAAGAAATCAGACAAGCAATGCTTCTGAAAAACCCTTCACTCAAGCAAAAAATAGCTGATATTGAATTCAGTACTGAAAAATTTGCAGAAAATCTTAAAATAGGAAAAGTGTTGGCAGATGGAACTGTTGAAATCCCAGTAGTTTTTAACGTAATTTACAACACTTCTGCTCAGAATGTTTCTGATGCAAGAATTGCAGAACAAATTGCAGTCCTAAATGCCGATTATGGAGCAACCAATTCCGATATCACGAAAATTCCTTCTGCATTTAAACCAGCCGCAGCAGGTGATGTAAAAATCCGTTTCAAATTAGTAGCAACCAACCGCAAACAGAGTACAAAGACAGGATGGAGATCTGATCTGGAACAAATGAAAAAAGCCAGCACAGGAGGAATTGATGCCACTGATGTAACAAAAAACATGAATATCTGGGTTGTCAATTCAATCCTTGATGAAAACAACCAACCCGGAACCTTAGGCTATGCCTATTACCCTGAACATGCAGGGCAATGGTATGACGGTCTTGTCATAGGATATCAGTATATAGGTAAAACTGGTGCTTCTGCTCCGTTCAATTTAGGAAGAACAGTAACACATGAAGTAGGACACTACTTAAACCTTCCGCACCTTTGGGGATCATCTGATGCAGGATGCCAGACGGATTACTCTAATGATACCCCCACATCTCCCGGCCCTAACTATGGAAATCCTACTTATCCTCTGAACAGAGTGTGCGGAGGGGTAAGCCGTTCTCAGATGTTCATGAACTACATGGATTATGTGGATGACAAATCTATGGTTATGTTCTCTGCCAACCAAAAAACAAGAATGCAGGCTGTAGTAGCAGCATCTGGACCAAGAGCAGGGTTAAGGTAATCAAAAAGCTCAGCTAGAATATTATAATAATATTAAAATAGTCTATCTCAATTTTTGGGATAGATTTTTTTAATATTTTTACGCGATTTAAATTTCACTACTACCAAGATGAAAAAAATAGCATTAGCATCCGGAATATTATTGCAATTATGCTTTATTAAAGCACAGGATACTATTCAATCCCGAAATCTCAAGGAAGATCTGGCAGTCATCAATTCAGGGTATACTATTCAGGAGAAAACTCCTTTTTTCCAAAAAGAATGGGTAAAAAAATCAGTAGCTCCTGCCCTTCTTTTTACTGCAGCCGCAGCAACTTGGGGAGAAAAAGAAAATATTCGAGAGGTAAGAAACCGCTATCTTCCCAACTTCAAAGTCAAATATGATGATTATCTGCAATACGCTCCTGCTGTAGCTGTTTACGGATTAAAGCTGGCAGGTGTAAAAGGCCGTAACAATATTGGACGAGCTACTTTATCTTATGGTACAAGTTTAGCCATCATGGCAATTTTAGTTAATTCTATTAAGTATACAGCAAAAGTGGAACGTCCGGATGGATCCAAAAACAATTCTTTTCCATCGGGACATGCTGCTATGGCGTTTACCAATGCAAGCTTTCTCCACAAAGAATATGGTTTGGTAAATCCGGCCTACAGTATTGCCGGATATGGTTCTGCTACTCTTACAGGGCTTGGAAGAAATTTAAATAACAGACACTGGGTTCCGGATATTCTTGCCGGTGCCGGTATCGGGATTATATCAACAGAACTGGGGTATTTTTTTATTGACAAAATTTATAAAAACAAGGGGGATAATTTAAGTATGTTATCCAGAATACAGGGTAACGATTACCCATCTTTTCTTGCGCTGAAAATGGGGACTGCTTTAGGGACAACCAACTTCCTGAAAGAATCTGAACTGGATGATAAAAAACAAATAGGTTTTGAGGGCGGACTGGAGGGCGCTTATTTCTTTTCAAAAAAATGGGGCGTGGGGGCCGATATATCCTTCAGCAGCTTCCCTATTAAATCTCAAAGAATAACATTAGATGACGGGCAGGACTTTGGTGATCATGAAATCAAAACACAATCCATGGGATTTCTTTCTGCCGGCATAGGACCTTATTTTTCTCATGAAATATCAGATAAATGGCAGCTTACGGTAAAGATTACCGGAGGATACGCTGCTACTGCCAACGGAAAAGTATTTGTAAGAGGAGAGGGTATTGATGCTCCCAACCACGAGCTTCAGATAGCCAGCTACAAACCAAAACCAGCTTTCCGATGGAATACTGGTGCTTCTATGACCTACAAGTTCAACCCTGGATTAGGTCTTACTTTCTATACGGATTACAATCAGATCAATTCTACTATCCGCTATTACTTCAGTGATGATATTAAGGAAAGTGCTGAACTGGATCAGGAACTGAACAACCTGATTGCTAAAGAAAAAATCAATTATATTACACTAGGTTTACGATTGACTGCCTATTTTTAAAACAAGAAAGAGGCTGTCTCAAAAGTCAAACAATCTGGCTTTTGTCATTCTGACGAAGGAAGAATATCACTGATAACCAAACACATGAGATTCTTCACTACATTTCATTTCGTTCAGAATGACACTTTTGAGACAGCCTCTTTACTTTTATAAGCTTTTACGGTTGTCATCCGGAGTATAATCCATAAAGATATCTCCGTCCAGCTGTACCGATTTTATTTTCTTCTTAATGGGAATTACAAGGTCAGTCAGTTTTTGATCTTTTTCCCACACAGAAGGTGAAAAATGGAGTTTTTCTGTTGTTCCGTCATCATACGATAATAGAGCATCAAACGGAATTGCAAAGCCCCCTACATTCGCAACATTAATGGTAAGCATGTCATTCATCTGGGATGCACCTGTTACTTTTAAGTCAATATAATTATTGGTATAAAACCAATTCTGGAAAAACCAGTTCAGGTTTTTTCCAGAGCCTGTATTCATAGAATTGAAATAATCCCAGGGCACAGGATGTTTCCCGTTCCAGTTATCCATGTAGTGATGTAATGCTTTTTTGAAGAGTTCATCTCCTAAATAATCTTTCAGCGCCAGATAAGACAATGAAGATTTTACATAAGAGTTGTTTCCATATCCGGCACCGCTTACCTGTGTACTCATCGTAATCACTGGTTGATCCTGTTCTGCAGAAGGATCATTGATCCATCTTTTAACACGGAAGTTTTTGTAAAATTCCTTGGCAGCCGCTTCTCCGTTTTCATCAATACCTATAAGATATTCAAACGTAGTTGCCCAGCCTTCATCCATAAATGCATATCTTGTTTCATTGATTCCCATATAGAAAGGGAAATACGTATGGGCAATTTCATGATCTGCCGTAAGCCTTGCATCATTAAGATCATCAGGAATGCTGGTATCATTAATCATCATAGGATATTCCATATCTGCGTATCCCTGGATAGCCGCCATGACGTTGTAAGGGTATTCCACACCCGGCCAGTTTTTTGAGAACCAATCCAGATTGTAGCGCATCCAGTCTACATAATGTTCAAAATCTTTAGCTCCGTTTTTATATCCGGCCTGAACACTGGCTCTTTTTGTTCTTAACTGAACACTGGCTGCATCCCACACATAATGGTTACTCATCGCAAAACAAAAATCTGTAATATGGCTGGCTTTAAATTTCCAGACGTTCCACTTATTCTGCCTGGTTACTTTTCCGGACTTCATTTCCTGTTCTGTGGCAATATGCATCAGCTTATCACTTTTCAGAGAAGTTTTATATCTTTTTAAATATTCGGGCTGAAGGACAGCTTCCGGATTCAGAAAATCTCCGGTTGCCCAGACTACATA
Organism: Chryseobacterium sp. CBTAP 102; assembly: GCF_003201365.1. Taxonomy (NCBI): domain Bacteria; kingdom Pseudomonadati; phylum Bacteroidota; class Flavobacteriia; order Flavobacteriales; family Weeksellaceae; genus Chryseobacterium; species Chryseobacterium sp. CBTAP 102. The sequence goes on along the minus strand of NZ_QICX01000013.1, from coordinate 49,015 downwards.
ATTTTTCGGTGCGGTGATGGCAAAACTGTAATCATTGAAATCATTATAAAACTCCTGTCTGTCTGAGTGCTGCAGCATATCCCATCCGTTGTAATCATCGTACACGGAAATTCTCGGAAAAGAGTATGCCACATAAAATGTTTCAGGATCAATCTGCCCTTCTCTTCCACTCTGAACTGATAATGGATATTCCCACTCTATTTTAACCTCAGCTTTTGATTTAGCTTTCAGAGCTGATTTTAATTTTACTTTTTCAACCGTACTCCAATCATCACTGTTGATCTCATATTTTACATTGTTTACCGTAAAAGATTTAATTTTCAGTCCAGACGAAAGGAAATCCTTAGACACAAAACCAGATCTTGGCGACTGCGGCTTGTGAAGGTTATTCACAAATCGAATAGCCAGTTCATTCAGATGATCCGGGCTGTTGTTGGTATAAACAATGGTTTCTTTTCCGGAAACTACTTTTGTAGCAGCATCTACTCTCACCTCTACATTATAGACTCCTTTATTCTGCCAGTAGTTTTTTCCTGGCGCTCCGGAGATATCACGCGTTCCTCTTTCATACGCTTTTTTGATATTCCTCGGCATATACAATTCCTGAGCTGACAATTGCAGTAAAGAAACTGCGATCAGCATCCCGGAAAAAATTTTCTTCATAGCAATCTTTTTAAAGATAAGTATCAAAAATAACGAAAATACACCATCATAAGACCATTATTTTACGATAATATTTCACAACAATTGACTTTTTAATTAAAATATTCTACAATCTATCCTGCTCAGCTGTCTTCTTAATTGTTTTTGCATTTTTAACCGATTGATTTCCAAAGTTGAATTTCAATGAAAATGTCACTCCCTGAGTATCGGTATAATCAAGAAAATAATTATCCTGATTCGCATATTTTGTGCTGACCTTCTGCCCCGTGGATCTGAAGATATCACTAAAAACAAGACTGGCTTCCAGTTTTTTACTAAAGAATTTTCTGTTCATTACAAAATAGGCTGACCACAGAGAAGATATCCTGAAAGTTCCCTGTATGCCGGGAGAATAGTAGCGGTGTCCCATTTCCATTTTCCAGTCGCTGCTTTTATCCAGCGTCAAGCTTGTGGAAATATTGGAAACCCAATTCCATACTTTATTTTTATACAATATTCCATCAATTCCTTTGAAATAATTTTCGTTATGTTCCAGATTTTCAGAAAGGATAATATTCCACCAGGATTTCACCTGGAAATTTTTATACAAACTTACTCCGAAAGCTTCTCCTTTCTCAATATTGGTAAAATAATAGATCAGACTATTGGTACTTGGCTCCTGATAGGAAATTTCCATGGAAGGATATATTTCTTTTCTGTAGTACAAATCCATATTCCAGTCTTTCCAGGAATAAGTAAGATTAAGATTGTGGGTAATGGTTGCTTTTAATTTGGGATCTCCCTGATAATAGGAAAACAGATTGTAGTAAGATTTTGCAGGATTCAGCCATGAATAGGAAGGTCTGCTGATTCTTTTTCCATAGGAGAAACCTAATTCCTGTTTGTTTGCTGTGGTATATTGTGCATAAAAAGTGGGAAAAAATTTCCAGTAATTGGTCTTATTCAGTTCATAAGGTTCGGAAACTACGCCTTCAAGATCTGTCATTTCTGCACGAAGCCCTCCTTTGAAACTCCACTTCCCGATATCGTAGGCTAAGGAAGAATACAGGGCAAAATTGTGTTCTTTATAATCAAAAATACTGCTTTTTTCCGGTCTGTATTGTAATGCTCCGTTCTCGTTATCGGAGAAATCAAGTGTACTGCCGGTCTTTACAAAACTATACTTCGTTCCCGATTCAAGTTCCAGTTTTTCCCCTTTCCATTGATAATCGAATTGGGTGGAATACAGCTGAACATCTGCTTTATTCCGGGTAAAGAAGTTATCTTCTTTCGGTGGCTGTCCGGCAAAATTCAGGTAGGTGATTACATTCTGATATTTATCGGCATTATTTCCGGTAAAATAGTTAATCCATGAAAGACTGCTTTTTTTATTCAGTTTTCTGTCTATCTGAAAGCTCACAGAGTTATTGATGGAACGGGAACGGTGATCATTTATAGTGGTATAATCAGATTCTACTCTATCCTGCTGGTTATAGATCAGCGTAGGAACATTGTAGGTTCCGATGGACTTTGGAGAAAAATACCCTGAGTAGTTGAGGCTTAGATTAGTCAGACTGTCCAATTCATATTCCGCATTAAAATTCAGGGTATTCTGGTTATTGTTTTTATCCTTCCTGTTCATCGTACTCACCCATCTGGTTTGGCTTTCCGGATAGTTTACATAATCTGTTCCTTCCCGGTAGTACGTTCCCAGCCCTTTATAATAGCTTCCCATTAAGGAAAGTTTATCTTTTTTAAAATATTGTGAAACACCAAAAACGCCTTTCGCATATTGGGTCTGCACATATTTGGATGAAAGAATACCACGATAGCCTTCGATTTTATTCTTTTTCAGAACGATATTCAGTACGGCACTTCCTGAGGCTTCATATTTTGCAGGCGGGTTGGTAATCACTTCTACTGATTTTACGTCATCTCCCTGTGTATTTTCAAGAAGATTTTTAAGCTCATCCCCTGTCAGCATTACTTTTTTATCATTAATAGTCACCAGAATTCCGGTACTTCCCTTTACACTCAATACACTATTGTTGATGGTGACACTGGGTGTATTTTTTAGGATTTCCCAGGCATTGAGGGAAGAAATATTACTGTTTTCCACATTAAATTCCAGACGATCTACCTTTCTTTTCACCAAAGGCTTGTGTTTTGTCATCACCACTTCTTCTATTTCCTGAGAGTCTTTTTTAAGAATGATATTCAGCATTTCAGGCTCTTTTAAATCTATTTTTTTCTCAAATAAGGAATATCCCTGATTTTTAATAACCAACTTCATCTCCTGTTCTGCGATATCCTCCATCACAAACTTCCCGTTCTCATCTGTTTTCAATTCTTTGATTAATTTATTTTGAGCATTATAAATTTCCACCTTTACTGATGAAAGCTTTTCGTTTTCAGTGTTCACTACTGTTCCTCCCAATTTTTGTTTCTGGGCAAGAATCAAAGCTGGAAAACACAGAAGAAAAAGAATTTTATACATATTTATTTTTTTATCCTAACAAAACCCCTGTTCTGTTCTATGGGTACAAAGTTCTATATTGATTATAAGAAACACGGTTAATAGAAGGTTAATGATGGGTTAATACTTTCTTCTTAAAATAAGAAAACCTGAATTCGGAAATTCAGGTTTTCAAAATCAATACAATATTTTTATGGATAAGGAATTATTTTATCCAGTTCTATTGGATTATAATATTTTTTTATGTTGATCTGTGTTTGCTTGGTCAATCCTGCAAACTCTTCTTTACTTTTGATTTGCTGCCCATTAATGCGTACATTCCAGTCCGGCTGAAATTCGGTTCTCATTCTGGCATAGGGATCATTATAAAACTCCAGATTCAGTTTCACCCATTTCTTAAAGTCAATGACAATAGGAGCCAATGAATAATGCTTTTCGAGAAAGCCTGTTGTATCATATGTTTTGGAAAGATTACTATTTCGCAAAAAAGAATATATAAAATCTTTCTTATCATCTTCCACATACAAAACCAATCCCGGAAGTCCTCTAAATTTATACGGTCCTTCAGGAATATTGATATCCGGAGTAAACCAGGCAGTCCAGTTTCTACCTCCAAACATGGCAGTTGCTTTTTGCAAATTATAACTGTTGATCTTTTTAGTATCAGCCTCTATTTTCCACTGAACATTATCCTCCGTTTCAAAAACATAATAATATGGCATCATTATAATCTGAACAAAGTTTTTGTTTTTATTGGAATTTCTTTTTCGTACAATGGTCTGTCCGGACTGGCTGGTATGCTGATAAGTCATTCCTCCATGAAGGATATTCAAAGAATCGTTTGCTAAAAATTCAAATTCATAAAATTTCACTTCTTCAGGATTGATATCCAGTACCATTTCTTCTTTATCATAACTTGCATCTTTAGGATCAGGCCTGTATTGAAGCTCATATATAAAGCGATGGGTTTGTGCGTTGATGATCATCCCAATCAACAGAATAAAAAAAAACATCTTTTTCATTAAATAGGCTTTTAATTGTCTAAAATTACCAAAAATCATATTAATCATCAGGTTAATAAAAGGTTAATGATAAAAGAATAATTTCTGTAAAATGACTAAAGTTTTATCTTTGTTTTAATGATAGCCAAGAGTAAAATTCTGATTTCGGTTTTTGCCGCATTGTTCCTGCTTTTATTGGGAATCCAGGTTTACTTTATGTATAAAACCTATCAGGTAAAAGAAAGGGACATTTACAGATCCGTGAATGACGGACTTACCAATTACACAGACAGCCTTGAGGATATTCAGGAGGTGAAAGAAAAAAATGATGATTCTCTTCAGGAAATCATTATCAGGTACCATAACAAGGAGATCAACAGAAAAGACTTTCTGAATCATTTCATAGAAAACAGAAAATCTGCCAGAGAAAGACTGATTCATTACATCAACAGCCGCTACCAGAAAGACGGTTACGAAATCTCTGCAAGAATACGGTATCTTTCTATTGTACATCTGCCGGACAGCTCAAAAGTAATTACCGAACCTATTGTTATTTTTGAAACGCAGGATAAGCTTAAAAATCCGCGTATTGCCAGTAACGGAAGCTGGGAAACCTCAACAACCAAAAGAGATGACACGGAAAAAGGCCACGTTGAAAAAAAGAATACTTTCCTTGTTAAAACCCAGACAGATTTTGAGATCAGAAATATAAAAGGTATCGTTTTCAAAGAACTTACCTTATTGATTATTTGCTGTATAATACTTCTTTCGGGAGTTCTTCTGCTTTATATTTTCACGATCAGAAATCTGATCCAGCAGCAGAAGCAGGTGGAAGTTCTCCACAACATTGTGGATAATATTTCACATGAGTTTAAAACGCCTATTGCTACTTTAAAAATAGCTTCCAAAGCATTAAAAAAAGAATGGAATCCTGAAACACTTCCTCTTATTGACAGACAGATTTCCCGGCTTGAAAGCCTGATGCTTCAGCTTCATAAAGATGAAATCCCTGATAAAATGACCGCTGTACAACCTGAGGACTGGAACTTTTTCATTCAGGATCTTTCTGTTACTTATCCAGATACTGATTATAACCTTGAAAATACAGTTTCACAAGAGCTTCCTTTTGATAAAAACCTGATGGAAACAGTCATTAAAAATCTTTGTGAAAACAGTGTAAAATACGGATCATCGGCTATTCAAATACACATCCGCAATAATTCTCAACAATTGGAGGTCGAAGTTTCTGACAACGGCCAAGGTATGGAAACGAAAGAACTCAATACTATTTTTGAAAAATTCTACAGAATACAGAATAACAATATTCACAACAGCAAAGGTCTTGGGCTGGGACTTTATTTCGTGAAAAAGATCATTGCGAATTATGGCGGAAAAATAGAAGTTTCCAGTCAAATCTATAGAGGCAGTACTTTTAAAATATCAATTCCTTATGAAAACTAAAATTCTTCTGGCAGAAGATGATCCGGATTTCGGAATGATTCTTAAACAATATCTTGAATTGGAAGATTTTGAAGTCAGCTGGTTTCAGAATCCGGAAGATATCGTACCATTGGTTCATGCTGATTTTCCTTTTCAGATCGGAATTCTGGATGTGATGATGCCCAATATCGATGGCTTTTCTCTGGCTAAAATGATCATTAAGGAAAAAAGTTATTTCCCATTGTTATTTTTAACAGCTAAAAATCAAAAAATAGACCGATTGACCGGATTGAAAATAGGTGCTGACGATTATATTGCCAAACCATGCGATCCTGAAGAGCTTGTTTTACGGATTAAAAACATTCTGAAAAGGACACTTCCCGCCGTTACAGAAAGTCAGCTAAAAATAGGAGAATTTGTACTGGATACCACTAAGCTTCTATTGTCACATGCTAACGGAAACAATCGATTAACCATACGGGAACAGGAGCTGCTTCTGTATCTTCTGAAGCACAACCGATCCATCATTACAAGGGATAACATTCTGGATAATCTCTGGGAAACGAATGATTATTTTACCGGAAGAAGTCTTGATGTATTTATCAGCAGACTTCGTAAGTATTTCAACAGTGATCCTAAAATAAAAATCCAATCCCTAAGAGGAATTGGATTTGAAGTCGATTTTCCAACCAACTGATTTTTTTATAGAGAAAGATTCACAATCACCGGAAAATGGTCTGACGGATACAACAGATTTTCTCTTCTGTCATTAATATGTCTGTGAGATCTGATCTTAAAACCTTGTGTAAAAATATAATCGATTCTGTCTTTCGGAACTTCATTCACATTGAAGCCTGTGAATGTTCCTACCGGGCCATAATGTTTCGTTTCTGAATGATAAAAAGTATCTTTCATATTCCGGGAAAGAATTTTAATCGGTTCGGAATCATCTGTCAGGTTAAAATCTCCGCTCAGCGTTACCGGAAGATTTTTTGGGTTCAGCTCTTTGATTTTTTTAAGGATCAGTTCGGAAGATTTTACTCTTGCCACATTTCCTACATGATCAAAATGAAGGTTCATCGCCAGAAATTCTTTCCTGGATTTTTTTTCTTTAAATACAGCATAGGTACAGATTCTGTTCAGTGCGGCATCCCAGCCTTTTGAAGGTTTTTCCGGAGTTTCAGATAACCAGAACGTACCGGATTTTATAATTTGCAGCTTGTTTGTATCATAAAAGATGGCAGAAAACTCTCCTTTTTCTTTTCCGTCATCTCTTCCTACGCCTACATAATCATAGTTCTTCAATCCTGTTTTAATATCTTTCATCTGCTCTGGAAGGGCTTCCTGTACTCCGAAATAATCAGGATGATAATAGGTCAGTAAATCCGCAACGTCCTGTTTCCTTTTTGGCCAGGCATTGTCTTTATCCGACTCTACGTTCAGTCTGATATTAAAACTCATCACGGTAAGGTCTTGTGAAAATCCTAATGCAAAAAACATCAGAAACGCCATTGAAAATCTGAAATTCATATGTTATTTTATCAGTAAGAGACAAAAATAAAACTTCTCTGCGACAGAAAAGCTTTATTGATGTGATTATATTGTTAAATTATCTTTTTCTTCTTCTACAGATATAAAATACTCCTGAAATTCGGACTCCGAAACGGGTATACTGCTTTCAAGCTTTACAACACCTATGGTTTTGTAGTGGGAAGCCAGTTTTATGTTTTTGCTTTTAAGAAGTGCTTCCAGCTTTTTAAAGTTTATATCTTTCTTTAAAACTGCGAGGTAAGTGATCATACGTATATCTGTATTAAACCGTTTCCAATATCTCTGTATTTTATGCCTTCAATAGGTCTTGCTTTCTTTTCAATCAGTTCCCAGATCTCTTTTGCTGATTTATCGGGAAACTGTTCCATATACAACGCAGCAAGCCCGGAAACATGCGGTGCTGCCATACTTGTACCACTCATGCTGTAGTACAAATTACTTTTATTTTTTGCATTTTTAGGATAGGAACTGATAATATCTACCCCTGGAGCACAGACATTGATATTTCCCCCTGTAGACGGGTTGAGGCCTGCATTTGAAAATCTTGCGATCTTCATCTGAGCGTCAATAGCTCCTACGGCCATAATAGATTTTGAATTGGCCGGCATGGAAACAGGCTGTGGAATCTGCGGCCTGTTGCTGTCATTGCCTGCAGCTGCTATAATAAGGCAGTTATTTTCCAACGCTCTTTCTCCAATGGTTTCAAAAAGAACGGAAGGCTGATCATCAAGTTTCGCAGGAGATGCCAGCGAAAGGGACAGAATTCTGAATTTCTTTGAAATGGCCCAGTCTATCGCATCAATCACACTGCTGGTAGTTCCTCTTCCATTGTCTGCGAGCACTTTTGCTATTTTCAGATTGCAGTCTCTGGCAATTCCGTAGCGCTTTCCTGTATCACGTCTGGTATTTCCAGTGGCCACTCCTGCGCAATGTGTACCATGTCCGTTGGGGTCTCTGTTCCAGTCTTCACCGTCTATGAAAGATTTTCCTTCAATTTGTTCAGCTGAAAAATCGGGATGGGACGTTTCAAGGCCGGTATCAAGAATACAGACATCAATTCCTTTTCCTGTATAGTTTGCATTTTCCAGTCCGATTGCTTTTAATCCCCATTCCATTTCGACGAATGATTTTTGAGGTAAAGGCTTGCTGGTTATGTATTTTTCAAGTTCTGAAATTTTTTCTGTGAGTCCGGCAGACTGTTTTTTAAGTTCATTAATCAATTGCAATTCATCGGCAGAGAAAAATTCTCTTTCTTTTTCGTAGTACATAATAGAATTTGATTCATCTTTTACTGCGCTTTTCAATTGATCTTCATCCATATTTTCCACCACCAATACCCCAAGATTTTTATAAAGTACACCATTGTCCTTGTCTATGACATCATAAGAACGGTTTTCTTTGGAGAGAAATTCTGAGGAAGTAATACTCACTTCCAGTTCTTTCTCTATTTTTTTGAGCGAATTTTTCTGCTGATCCTCTAGCAGAACAATGTATCTTCCGGTTTCCATAATGATCTTTTTTTTAAATTAATTTCAGAAATACTTTTTCCAGAATAATGAAAATATCTTCCGGAATGATGGAAAGTCTGAGTTTTTTATTAATTCCGGATATGGCTGCATTTTGTACAACGAGTGAGTTCCAGAAGCTTTCAATTTTCGGTACGGAATTCATGTCTTTCAGTTTTTCATCATCCAGAATACCATTCTGATATAATGAAACAATGATTCCTGAAATAAGTTCTTCCGCCTCATCAAGCTTCTTGTTTTCCTTCGTATATATTTCCATAAGAATATCATAAATGCTTTCCATTCCGTTGAATGAGAATCCTCCCAGAAGTTCTCGTCTTCCGGATACTATTTTCTCCATTTTAATAGGATTAAAGCCTCTTTTCACTGTCGCAATCATATTCATAATTTTCAAAACTTCAGATTCATAGCTGGTGTTTCCTTTAGTACGAAAATATTCCAGGACTTCGTTGAGAAATCCATCAAAACGGGTATCAAAGTCAAATGATTTAGACAGGTATAAGGACTGAACTTCATTGAACTGTTCCAGAAGCTCCTTAATTTTCTGTACTGTAAAGTGAATAAGTTCCTGCATTATTCAAAAGTTATCTGTTCTATTTCATTCCCGTCTTTGTCTTTATAAGACACAATTCTGATTCCTTCTTCCTCCATTTCTACATGGAGGTTGATGAATAACTTGTCTTTATCCTCCGCTGCACTGGTGTTTGGATCTATGTAAATATTATTCAGCTTGGCATTCACCAGGGTATATTTATTCAGTAAAACCTTTGAAAAGATTTCTTTCAGCTCATCGGTCTCATCGGTTCCTTCATCCTGAGGTCTGAAGATTCCGGAATTGAGAAGCTGGACTTTTTTTCTGAGATCCAACTTAAGGACTTCGACAGCAGGAAGCTTACCGAATTTCTGATCATTTTTTTCCAGTGTACTGAACAGTGTCTTAAACTCTTCAGTCTGAATCTGTTTTATAGTAATTTGAGGAATATTCATCCTTTTCTCCTTGTTCACAAGACGGATTCTCTCATTCAATTCTGTAACAAACTGATCCTGGTTCAGTTTAAAATTATATTTGGAATCTGAATCGATATCCGTGATTTTAATCGGGATATCCATCTTTACACTGGGCAGGGCATATCTCGGAACCTTAAAATATTTAAGGTATTCATGACGGGCATATTCTTTGGCAATAAGAACTGCATTTTCGTCTGCTTTTTTACGAGCCTGAATTATCTCGTTGTTGAGATAATCCAGGTAATCTGATAGTTTTATCATCTTTCGTAAAATCTAATTATTGTGAAAGAAGTCCAAGCACTTTTTCAAGCCCTGCAGGCATTTCGTCATTGGTTGCACGTACTTTTACGCCAAGAGAATATTCTTTTTCCACTTTGATTCCCGTACTGGAAGTTCTTTTATAAGAGACATCCACTTTAAATTTTACTGGCCCCCAGCCCCCAGATGCTCCTGCATCGATTTTAAATTCATCACTTACGTCTTTGGTGTACGTAGAATTAAGTTTAACATTAAAATCTACTTCACAGGTTTCAATTCTGAAGCTTGGGACATTCAGCAGCGCAATAAAAGGTACTGAAATTTCCACATCATCAGGAATGGTTTTTGGGTTGGTTGCACTTACCGGCTCATCTTCCTTAAAATCCGGGTTCGGAATATTTTTTTTGTATTTGAATTCTGCCATTCTCAGTTTTTTAGGACTGGCAGCATTGGCAGGATCTGTAAGTTCGAACCCAACTTCATTGATGAAATTAACAGTGGCAATAGATGCATTAGACTGTGCTTTTACACAGGCATCCAAAGGTCCGCCAATGATGGTAGCAAAATCAATACTTCCCAATTCTGCAGCAAAATCTGCGCTGGCAGCATCAGAGGTTCTGAAAATCTCTTCATCAGCAGCCATTCTACCGGCAATCAGTTTTATGATCTCAGAAGAGGCACCGGAGAAAGATTTTTCCCACTTTTCATCATAGTTCTTTTTGAACTCATCTACAATGGTTAATAATTCTTTGTTCGTCAATGAACTCAATTCTGAAGTTTCAATTCCTGATACTTTTTCGTACACTGCAGGAGTAAGCACTTTTTCTACTCCTGATAAAAGATCAATTAACTCATTTTTTGTTTTTTTGGCGTGGCTTGCTTCAAGCACTGATTTTAATGTTTCCATGTTGTTTTTGTTTTAAATTAATATTGTAAGACAAAATTATATTGCCGACCACCAAAACATTGCAGGAGAATCCCTTCACTTATCCCGGAAAAACACCCTAAAATAAAAAGCCTGAACTTACGATGGTAAGCTCAGGCTTTTGTGATGTATATTGCGGATGTTTATTTTATATAAACGTAAAGATGATATGAATTCTTCTTATTCTAAAGTAAGCTAAGAACGCAACAAGTTGCTGATGAAGCTATATGAATATGCGTTCGCTTAGAAAGAATCAATTTCATTGATTCCATCCTTTGCTCTCTTAAAAATATTACAGCATACAAATGAAAGCTTTGCGTTAAATTTAAATAGATCCAACATTTTTATGACGGTTTACGGCTATTGTTTTCCAGATTGATATCAGGAACAACAGAATTCGGGTCCAGCTTTACCTCATCAATTTCCTTGCTGGAATCTACCTTGAATGTCCATTCAGTATTTCTTTTCCAGACTTCAACAGGAATTTTCACCACCTGTGCAGTTCCATCTTTGAATTTCAACTGTACAGTAGTAGGCATCGGCATTTGCCCAATATTTTCAACGGTAATCTCAACTCCGTTTTTAAAGTCTCCGTTGATGTATTTTACGTTTTTAACAGCCTGATCAATTTTCCATTTATTAAAGAACCATCCTCTCCAGAACCAGTTCAGTTCCTCTCCGGAAACATTTTCCATGGTATGAAAAAAATCCCAGGGAGTAGGATGTTTAAAAGCCCAGCGATCTATATAGGTTCTGAATGCTTTGTCAAATTTTTCAGGACCCAGAATTGCTTCTCTTAAAACCTTTAATCCTGTTCCCGGTTTAAAATAAGCTAAAGCACCAATGCTTCTTTCTTTCATATTGTCCGGTCCTACCATTACAGGTTCCAGACTATCTGTCAACAGATACATTCCTGATCTTGCCAGATTCGGTTTACGGTAATATTCTCCTTTATTGAAAGCTTCGGTGGAAAGTCCGTTGATGAACGTGTTAAACCCTTCATCCATCCATGCGAAGAGTCTTTCATTAGATCCTACGATCATAGGAAACCAGTTGTGTCCGAACTCATGGTCTGTAACGCCCCAAAGATCTTCTCCTTTGGAGTCCATATGACAGAAAACAATTCCCGGATATTCCATTCCTCCCTCATTTCCTGCTACATTGGTGGCAGCCGGATAGGTGTATTCATACCATTTTTTAGAATAATGCTCTATAGCAGCTTTCGTATATTCTGTAGATCTTCCCCATGCTTTGTCACCGGCACTTTCTGCAGGATAAGCTGAAATAGCCAAAGATTTCGTTCCACTGGGTAAATTTATTTTTGCGGCATCTAAAATAAATCCGGCAGATGATGCCCATGCAAAATCTCTGGTCTGATTAATTTTAAATTTCCAGGTCTTTGTACCGGAAGTTTTATTTTTACCGATTTCAGATTCAGGACGGATCATTACCGTTTTATCACTGTTTCTTGCCTCATTCCATCTTTTAATTTCTTCTTTACTGTACACTTCTTTCTCATTCAGAAGTTCTCCGGATGCCACTACATAATGATTGGCAGGAACTGTAATATTGGCTGTGATATTTCCATATTCCAAATAGAATTCCGAAGCTCCAAGGTAGGGTAATGTATTCCATCCTAAAACATCATCGTATACGCACATTCTCGGATACCATTGTGCTATGGTAAATATTTTACCGTTTTTAGTATCCTGTATTCCCATTCTGTCTGAACCATAATCAGGAGAAATAAAGGAATATTCAATTTCTATTTTGGTAACCCCTCCATTGGCTTTCAGCTCTTTGGGAAGATCAATCTGCATTCTCGTATCGGTAATGGTATATTTTACATCTTTCTTACCATCCAGTTTAACTGATTTAATGGTATATCCGCCGTTCAACTCTTCGCCATGAGCTCCATTTCGGCTTCCGGAAAGCGGAACTACGCCATTTCCTCTGGAGTCTTTCGCAAAAAGGTTCTGATCAAGCTGCAGCCACAGAAAGCCTAATTTATCCGGACTGTTATTGGTATAGGTAATTTCTGCTGTTCCTGTAATTTCTTTTTTAGCTTCATTCAGGCTGACATTCAAATGATAATCTGCTGAATTCTGCCAGTAAGCATGTCCCGGTTGTCCGCTTGCAGAGCGGGTTGCTGTACCTGTCTGCGGATAAAAGAATGGCTTAAATGCTTCTACGTAATCGTATTTCGGAGTCTGCTGTGCATATGCAGATCCTGAGAAGAGGACAACTGCAAGCGTCGAAACAAGGGTCGGAAGTTTAAAATTCATTTGAAAAGTATTATTTAGTGTATAGGTAAAAAAAACTCCCGGATTTGTTACACATCCGGGAGTTTTTTTATTATAAGTTTAATTTAATTTGATTTTTTGGCTTTTATCATGGCTTCCAAAGCATCCCACATTTCTTTAGGAATTGCTTCAAGCATATTGAATTCGCCGGCACCCTGAAGCCATTCTCCTCCATCAATGGTTACCACTTCCCCATTCATATACGCTGAATAATCAGAAACCAGATAAGCAGCAAGGTTGGCAAGCTCCTGATGCTCTCCTACTCTTCTCAACGGAACTTTTTTCTTCATATCAAATTTCTCCTGAAGATCTCCGGGAAGAAGTCTGTCCCAAGCTCCTTTTGTAGGGAAAGGTCCTGGTGCAATGGCATTAAAACGGATTCCGTATTTTGCCCATTCTACCGCTAAAGATCTGGTCATGGCCAGAACTCCGGCTTTTGCACAGGCTGATGGCACTACGTAGGCAGAACCTGTCCATGCATAAGTGGTTACAATGTTCAGTACAGTTCCCGGTGTTTTAGAATCTATCCAGTGTTTTCCTACGGAAAGGGTACAGTTTTTTGTTCCTTTTAAAACAATATCGAGAATGGAGTCAAAAGCAGAATGAGTTAGTTTTTCTGTTGGAGAAATGAAGTTTCCTGCTGCATTATTCAACAAAATATCAATCTTTCCGAATTCTTTCAGCGTTGCCTCTTTCATTGCTTCTACCTCTTCCCAGTTTCTTACATCACACGCTACGCAAAGCACCTTACCTCCGGTTTCATCTTCAAGTTCCTTAGCTGTGGTCTGCAGCTTTTCCAGATTTCTGGAAGTAATCACTACTTTAGCGCCCAGTTCAAGAAAGTATTTGGTCATCGCTTTGCCAAGACCGCTGCCGCCGCCTGTTACAATTGCTACTTTATCTTTTAGTGCCCCTTCGCGCAGCATAGGTTGTGTATATAGACTCATAAAATATTTTTTCTTAAAAATACTAAATATTGAAATGCAATCCTTTAAAATGGATTGATAAATAATGCTACAAATAATTATTCTCTCCCTATTTTTTAAAACCGGTAGACTTTTTTAAATAAAATAGCCTGATAATTACTTACCGGGCTATTTTAATCTTGAAAAAAATAATGTATTAAGCTGTAACCACTCCTTTGAATGAAAGTGTCTTAGGAGTTTTGCTGTCACTTGTAGTAACGTTTACAGTCTTCATAAACGGACCAGCTGCTGCTGCATTATAGCTGGCTTCTACAAATCCTTTCTTCCCAGGCTGGATAGGTGTTTTGGTATAATCTGCAGTGGTACATCCGCAAGAAGGAGCTACATTTTGTATGATAATCGGTTTTGAACTTGTATTGGTGAATTCAAATCTGATCAATTTCGGTTTTCCCTGAGGAATATTTCCTACATCAATAGACTCTGATTTCCATTTAATAGCATCTGCTACCATTTTCACAATGGATGGAGCGTCCGCAGTAAGTACATTCGCATAAAAAGGAGAGAATGCCAACACTGCCAAAAGAGCTGTAATTTTTAGTTTTTTCATGAGTATAAATTTTAATATTTGAAACTGATTATTTTCTTTCGATATAGCAAATGTAAATCAGACTGTGATTACAACTTGTTAACCGCTATCTAACATTTGTTAATGAGTTGTTAATAATAAAAGATAAATAGATATTTTTGGATAATATTGTTTCAGGAAATGAAAATAAAAAGACTCAATATTATTATAACGCTGGGATTTGTTGCTATTATCGGGATTTTAATAGCACAGCTGATGTGGACGCGCCAGGCTTATAATCTTGAAGACAAAAAGTTTAACCAGAAGGTCAATATCGCATTAATGGAAGTTGCAGAAAAGCTATCCGGAGGAAAGACTTCCTACACCGAAAATCCTGTACAGAATATTGCCAATGACTATTATGTGGTTAATATTAACAATGAATTTCATCCCGTAGTGCTGGAATATTATCTTAAAACAGAATTTACCCGTTTCCAGATCAATACAGATTATGTGTATGCACTATACAACTGCCACAGTGATAAAATGGTGTACGGAAAGTATATGACTACCCATCAGGAAAGCCCCGGCAACAAGGTAATCAATTTTCCGAAGCATAAAAATCTGATCTATTACTTTTCCATCCGTTTTCCTGATAAAACCACTTATCTGATCAGTTCATTAAGATTCTGGTATCTCCTTACATTTGCCCTTATCATCATCCTTTTGGTGTATGTATATTCTATTTATACGATCATTCAGCAGAAGAAGTTTTCGGAACTGCAGCGTGATTTTATTAATAATATGACTCATGAGTTTAAGACTCCTTTATCTTCGATACTTTTGGCTTCGGAAGCTCTCAATAAGCAGGAACTGGTACAAGATAATTCTAAACTGCAGACCTATACTTCCATTATCATCAATCAAAGTCACAAGCTTAACAGCCACATTGAGAAAATATTGAATATTGCTAAAAATGATGCGGCAGGACTGTCATTAAAGCCTCAAAAAATCCTGTTATTTCCTTTTATTCAGGAGATTGCTGATAATATTCGGCACAAAAACAAAGACCTCAGCATTGAGATTGATATTGAAAACAGTACTTCAGTAATGGCAGATGAATTTCACTTTACCAATATCATTTACAACCTGCTGGATAATTCTATCAAATATTGTGAAAGAAAGCCTGTGATTGAAATTTCAGCTTATAAAGATTCAAAAGGTTTATATTTAAAGTTTAAAGATAACGGAATGGGGATTCCTGCTAAAAATATTCCTCATATTTTCGATAAGTTTTACAGGGTACATACCAAAAGAAGTGAAGAAGTAAATGGTTTTGGCCTGGGATTATTTTATGTAAAAAAAGTAGTTCAGCAGCATCACTGGAAAATTTATGTGGAGAATAATGAAGACCCGGGAATTACCACAACGCTCTTCTTTCCGTTTTCAAATTAATCATGTGTAAGTATTATGGAGAAATCTAAAATTTTATATGCCGAAGATGACAAAACAATAGCTTTTCTGGTGGAAGACAGTCTGGAAAGCTATTATGACATCAGCTGTTATTCTGACGGTGAATCTGCTCTGGAAGCATTTAACAGTCGGGATTTTGATATCTGCCTGCTGGATATTATGATGCCCGGGATGAACGGATTTGAGCTAGCACAAAATATCCGCAATAAAAATTCTGAAATTCCTATTATTTTCATTTCTGCAAAAGCTTTAAAAGAAGACAGAATCAAAGGGCTTAAAATTGGTGCAGATGATTATCTGGTAAAACCATTCAGTATTGAAGAACTGATGTTGAAAATTGAAGTTTTCCTCAAACGTACCAAGAAAACAGACGCTTCCCCTCTACAATATAAAGTGGGCAAATATGATTTTGATCCTAAAAACTATACCCTTCAAGGGATTGACAACCATATTACCCTTACCCAAAGAGAGTCTGATCTTCTTTTATATTTTATCCGCCACAAAAATCTGGTGGTCAAAAGACAGGACATTCTAAAGGCCATCTGGGGTGATGATGATTATTTTATGGGACGAAGCCTCGATGTATTTATTTCCCGGCTGAGAAAGGTACTGGCTGAAGAGCAAAACGTTTTAATAGAAAACCTTCACGGAATAGGTTTCCGTTTTTCTGAAAAAGAGTAAATAGTATTTAAACTAATTTAAAACACAACACTAAATGATGATTTCACTTTAATTTAAACTTTGAAAAATTATCATTAATGAAAAATCACAAGTCTATTGTTTTTCTTTCTCTGGTACTTTTAAGTGCAAACTTTCATGCTCAAAAATTTGAAAAATTAGTACAATATGTCAACCCTCTGATCGGAACCGAAAAAATGGGACATACTTATCCCGGAGCTACCGTTCCTTTTGGTGCGGTACAGCTAAGTCCTGAAACAGATACTATTTCTTATGCGCTTAACGGAAAATATAATGGTGAGGTTTATAAATACTGCGCCGGCTACCGTTATGAAGACAAAACCATTGTGGGATTCAGTTCTACCCATTTCAGCGGAACAGGACATTCTGATCTCGGAGATTTTCTGGTGATGCCTACCGTAGGAAAACTTCAGCTGAATCCAGGAACAGCTTCCAATCCGGAAAGTGGTTACAGGAGTAGATTTTCGCATCAAAACGAAACAGCAGAAGCCGGATATTATAAAGTAAAACTGGATGATCACAATATCCTTGCAGAGCTGACCGCAACACCAAGAGTGGGAATTCACCGCTATACTTTCCCGAAATCTGATCAGGCTCATATTATTCTGGATCTGATGGCAGGCATTTACAATTATGACGGGAAAAATGTATGGACATACGTTCGGGTAGAAAACGGAAATATGATCACTGGCTACCGTCAGACCAACGGCTGGGCAAGAACCAGAACGGTTTATTTTGCGATGAAATTTTCCAAACCTTTTACATCGTACGGTCAGCAAAACTATGATGAGAAGCAGGTTTACAAAGGATTCTGGAGAAAATTCGACCAGAATAAAAACTTCCCGGAAATTGCAGGCAAGAACCTGAAAATGTATTTTGATTTTAATACCAATGAAAATGAAGTAATTGAAATAAAACTTGCGATTTCTCCGGTAAGCCAGACCAATGCTTTGGAAAACCTGGAAAAAGAAGCCGGAAATATTACCTTCGATCAGGCGAAAGCCCAGGCCCAGGACAACTGGAACAAAGAATTAAATAAAATTGTCATCAAAGGTTCTGATACGGAAAAAACGAATTTTTATACCGCCATGTACCATACCTTCATCAACCCCACCACTTATATGGACGTTAATGGAGAATATAAAGGACTGGATCAGAATGTTCATAAAGCAGATGGCTTTACCAATTATACCACCTTCTCTCTGTGGGATACTTACCGTACGCTTCATCCTTTCTTTAATATCATCCAGCCTCAACGAAATGGTGACATGGTAAAATCCATGATGGCACATTATAATCAATTCTCAATGAAAATGTTACCTGTCTGGTCACATTATGCCAATGACAACTGGTGTATGAGCGGCTATCACAGTGTAAGCGTTGTGGCTGACGCTATTATCAAGGGAAATTATCAAGGTGATCCTGAAGAAGCATTGAAAGCCTGTATAGAAACAGCTAATAAAAGGAATTACGAGGGCATCGGACAATACATTGACCTTGGATATATTCCGGCTGAAAAAAACGGAACATCAGTTTCCAATACATTAGAATATGCCTATGATGACTGGGTGATTGCTCAACTAGCAAAACATTTAAACAAAACAGATATTTACAATCAGTTTATGAAACGGTCTGAAAACTGGAAAAATAATTTTGACAAAACCATCGGATTTATGCGTCCACGTCTGGCAGATGGAAGCTTTAAAAAAGATTTTGATGTGCTAAGTACCCACGGACAAGGCTTTATTGAAGGAAACTCATGGAACTACAGTTTCTTTGTTCCACAAAATCCGGATGAGCTGATCACCATGATGGGTGGAAAGAAAAAATTTGCTTCAAAACTGGACGAACTGTTCACCATGCATTTACCTGATGAATTCTTTGCAGACACTGAAGATATTACACGGGAAGGAATTATTGGTGGATATGTTCACGGGAACGAACCTGCTCACCATGTTGCTTATTTCTATAACTGGGCAGGGCAGCCGTGGAAAGCACAGGCACAGATCCGCCGTATTCTGGAAATGCAATATAAAGCTACACCTGATGGGCTGGGCGGAAATGATGATGCCGGACAAATGAGTGCATGGTATATTTTAAGTTCATTAGGATTTTATCCTGTAGCTACGGGATCAGAGAACTATTCTATCGGAAGCCCGGCGATTGATCACGCTGTACTGAATCTGGAAAACGGAAAAACTTTTGAAATTGAAGCAATCAATCAGAGTCCCCAAAATATATATGTTCAGAAAGTTCTTCTGAATGGAAAAGAGATTAAGAATTTCACGTTGAAGCATTCTGATATTATGAATGGAGGGAAACTTACTTTCTATATGGGAAATAAAGCGAAAAAGTAAGCAGGCAAAGGATTGAAATAATAATTTTTGGATGAAGTCAATGGAAGATCTAAAATAAAGGGAGCGGGCTAAAGCCCGCTCCTATTGATTATTTTCCTGAACATTTTTCGTTGTATAATTTGGTCCCTTCCGTTTGCTCCAGATCTTTCAATCTTTTTAATGCCGTGCAGGCAACGTCTGTTTTGTTTTGTGCCATTGCAATTGAAGCAACGTTGTACAATGCTTCTGTATTGGTGTTATCATCTTCATGAGCTTTATTGAAAAAGTAAACTGCATTATCAAATTTTTGATTGTTGATAGCTTTTAAACCTTTATTAAAATTTTCTGCAGAAACAAACCTATCTTTTATTCTCACTACAGTTTTTTTATCTTTTTCAAAAGAAACTTTACCAAAAAAAGCAATACTACCGGCGTCACCATCTTCTAATTTAACCTTGAGATAGTATGGAATAATAATTTTTTCAAATCTCTCAAAGCCTGTCAGATCCCATAATTTATAATCTTTTTCCAGCGTAGTTTTGAAAAATTCAATAGCTGTCTGATTATCTTTATTCTGCTTTTTAGTGTCCACTGTTACTTCAACCTTTTGTTTTTTAGGGAAAATTTTGATTTCTCCTACTGTCTCAAAATCCAGAGTATATTTCTTTTTTGAATAGCTTTCAAGAAGCTCAAAATTTATTTCCCTTTTCAATGATGGCATTGCATTTCGGGAAGTAATTATAATCGAGTCACCAGTTACCTTATCCGTAAAATTCTTTAAAATCTCTGAGGTTTTTACAAACCATCTCTTTCTTATTTTATCAGGAAAAGTAACACCTTCTGGTTTTTCTATCACAATTAATGAATCGGATGTCAACTTTTCAATTTCATAAATTGGTTTATCAGCTACTCGTATTGCATTTTTTCCGATCTTAACATTCACACAACTTTTCCTCTCCAAATACCAAGGATCAATATATTCACAAAGGTTATTATCATTAATTTTCCATATTAAAAAACTGGATGGTTTTTGGAACAAATCCCTGCTTCCATCTAACATAACAGATTTCAAATATGTCCATGATGAATTTGAAAGCAATTGTGTATTGATTTGTGAACTAAGGTTTAATGAAATTGATAGAAACAGCAATAAAAAGAGCTTGTACATAGGTATTAATTATTTTTTGCGCGAAGCTACATAAATTTAAAGTATCTTGAAACTTAAAAGAGTATCTAA
This sequence comes from Chryseobacterium sp. CBTAP 102, assembly GCF_003201365.1. Classification (NCBI taxonomy): domain Bacteria; kingdom Pseudomonadati; phylum Bacteroidota; class Flavobacteriia; order Flavobacteriales; family Weeksellaceae; genus Chryseobacterium; species Chryseobacterium sp. CBTAP 102. The sequence goes on along the minus strand of NZ_QICX01000013.1, from coordinate 28,649 downwards.
CTTAATCATTCGTCAATCTTAATAATCTTACAGCTTAGTTTTGGCTGAAGCCAGTGGCAGATTTTAAAATAAGAAAGCGGGCTAAAGCCCGCTCCTATTGATTATTATAGTTTCTAAGAGAGTTTTTGCAATTTTATGATTTCGCTTTTTTACCTTTTTGCGCTATTAATCCCTCGCTTCAAAAAGTAATCTCTCCCCAAATTTTCCCTCAGCAATTGTACCATTATCATACACCAGATGTCCGTTGACAAATGTATGGGTAACTTTAGAATGGAAATTCATTCCTTCCAGTGGACTCCAGCCACATTTGTACAGTAAATTGTCTTTGGAAACCGTCCAGTTTTCATTCAAATCTACTAAAACTAAATCTGCTTTGTAGCCTTCTCTTATAAAACCTCTTTTTTCCACTTTAAAAAGAATAGCAGGATTATGAGCCATCTTTTCAACGATTTTCTCAAGGGAGATTTTACCATTTTTATAGTTTTCAAGCATTACCACCAGTGAATGCTGTACCAAAGGTGCCCCTGAAGGACATTTTGTATATACATTGTTCTTCTCTTCTGCGGTGTGTGGAGCGTGATCTGTAGCAATCACATCTATTCTGTCATCCAGCAAAGCTTCCCAAAGGGCATCTTTATCTTTTTGAGTTTTTACTGCCGGATTCCATTTGATAAGACCTCCTCTTGTTTCATAATCCTCATTGGTAAAAGTAAGGTGATGAACACATACCTCAGCGGTGATCTTTTTATCTTGTAAAGGAATATCATTTCGGAAAAGCTCCATTTCCTTTGCTGTTGAAAGGTGGAAAACGTGAAGCCTCGCTCCTGTTTTTTTCGCAAGTTCAATTGCTTTGGATGAAGATTTATAGCAAGCTTCTTCACTTCTGATCAGATGGTGGAATTTTACAGGAATATCATCCCCATATTCATCCATATATTTCTGAGTATTGGCTCTGATGGTAGCTTCATCTTCACAGTGCACAGCAATCAGCATTTTGGTATTACTGAAAATGTTTTCCAGAGTTTCAGGATTATCAACCAGCATATTTCCTGTAGATGATCCTAAGAATAATTTAATCCCCGGAACATTTCTTGGATTTGTTTTTAAAACTTCTTCCAGATTATCATTAGTTCCCCCCATCATAAAACCGTAATTGGCATATGCTTTTTGGGAAGCAATTTCATATTTGTCTGCTAATAACTCCTGGGTAACAGCGTTTGGAACAGTATTCGGCTGATCAATAAAACTGGTGATCCCTCCGGCAATGGCCGCTCTTGATTCGCTTTCAATATCGCCTTTATGAGTAAGTCCCGGCTCACGGAAATGCACCTGATCATCTATTACTCCGGGAAGAAGATATTTACCTGAACCATCAATGATCTGATCTGCATCTTCAGAAATTCCGGCAGTTATTTTAGAGATTAAATCATTTTCTATCAGTATATCGCTTTCAAAGACTTTTCCTTCGTTGACGATATTTACATTTTTTATAAGAACTTTCATTTCAATTTATTTCGCTGTAAAATTAAGATTTTAAGTTTTAATTCACCCCAAAATCGCAAAACGAATGCTTAAAGTTTTACATTTGCAAAAAAAAAATCGACTTTGTATAAGAAACTATTAGGACAGACAGCGGTATATGGGCTTAGCTCCGTATTGGTCCGTATTTTTCCATTTATCATTGCACCCATCGTTACAAAGGCTTTCGGACCAGCTGCTTCGTCACCGTTTGTAGACTGGTATTCCATTGCAGGTGTAATTACGGTATTGCTTACACATGGCATGGAAACTTCTTTTTTCCGATTTGCACAAGAGGATAACATTGACAAAAAAACATTGATTTCAACCTGCTCAATGAGTATCATCAGCATGGGATTAATTTATCTTATTCTAGGCTATGTCTTCAGATTTCAGCTTGCTGAAGCTTTTGAAACTCCGGATCAGGTTAACTTTCTGGTCATTTTTCTGTTTATCCTTTCATTAGACGCTTTTGCCACTATTCCATCTGCTATATTGAGATTACAAGGCAAGCCATTCAAATACATGCTTTCAAAAGTAGCAGGATCCCTGGTTTACTTTTTACTGGTTTTGTTTTTCATCAGATGGCTTCCTAAGCATCCTGAGGGAGTACTTGGGTTAAAATATAATCCTGACTTCGGGGTTGGATATGTCTTCATTGCCAATCTCATCCAAAGTATAATTACCCTTTTGATTGTAGGAAAGGAATTCTTCAGCTTCAGCATTTCCAAATTTGATTTCGGATTATGGAAAAGAATTATGAACTATTCCTGGCCGGTAATGATTGCGGGATTAGCCGGTATAGTGAATCAGACATTGGACAGGCAGTTCTTGAAATACCTTCTTCCCGGAGAAGAAGCACGTCACCAGATTGGGGTATATGGAGCGGTCTACAAGATTGCCACCTTCATTACTGTTTTCAGACAAGCCTATCAACTGGGGATTGAACCTTATTTTTTTTCAAGTTTCAAGAACAAAGACTCTCACAAGACCTACGCTGTATTGATGGATGTTTTTGTCATCTGTAGCTGTATCATTTATATGGCACTCATGGTAAATCTTCAATGGATTTCAGAAAAATACCTGAGAAACCCTCTCTACTATGAAGGGATTGAAATCATTCCTTTTATAATGCTAGGAGCTTTATTCCTGGGAATCTACCTTAACCTTTCCATATGGTATAAGTTATCAGACCAGACAAGAGTTGGCTTATATATTTCTGTTATTGGAGCATGTATCACCATTCTTATCAACTTCTTATTCATTCCTCAATATGGATATTGGGCAAGTGCCATGGCAGCGCTGATTACCTTTCTGTCTATGATGATCATTTCCTATATATGGGGACAAAAGCAATATCCTATTCATTATAATACAGGAAAAATACTGATGTATCTGAGCTTCACCATTATCGGCTCATTGATTTCATTCTATTATTTCAGAACCAATTATTTGATAGGCAACCTATTTCTCATATTATTCTTAGCTTTGGTACTTTTTAAGGAAAAGACGATAGTATCCAAAATCATCAAAAGACCTTAAACTTTGGTCTTTATTTTGCTTGTAAACAGTCCTATTGTTAATCTAAACAATTATTTAAAAAGATATAAATCATACTTCATCAAAGGTTTTAATTATTATCTTTAACCTAAATATTCAGAACAACTAACAAAACATCTTTTATACATATAATTTATGAAAATTATTGTCCCTATGGCTGGACGTGGTTCCAGATTACGTCCACATACACTGACAGTTCCAAAACCTCTTATTCCTATTGCAGGAAAACCTATCGTACAGAGATTGGTGGAAGACATTGCTAAAGTTGCAGGAGAAAACATTGAAGAGGTAGCTTTTATCATCGGAGATTTTGGACCTGAGATCGAAAGATCCCTTATTCAGATTGCTGAAAAGCTGGGAGCAAAAGGAAGTATTTATTATCAGAACGATCCTCTTGGGACCGCTCACGCTATCAAATGTGCAGAACAATCTATGCAGGGAGATATCGTTATTGCTTTTGCAGATACTCTTTTCCGCGCAGACTTCCAGTTGGACAAAAATTCTGACGGTGTAATCTGGGTGAAAAGTGTTGAAGATCCATCCGCTTTCGGAGTAGTAAAATTAGATAATTATGGTTTCATTACCGACTTTGTTGAAAAGCCAACTACTTACGTTTCAGATCTTGCCATTATCGGTATTTATTATTTCAACAGCGCTGAAAAGCTAATGGAAGAAATTAATTATATCATGGATAATGATATTAAAAACGGGGGCGAATACCAGTTAACAACAGCTCTTGAAAACCTCAGAGCTAAAGGCGCTAAGTTTACCCTTGGAAAAGTAAATGACTGGATGGATTGCGGTAATAAAAATGCTACCGTAGAAACCAACAGCAAAATTCTTGAATATGAAAGAGAGGAAATGACTCATTTTCCTGCTTCTGCTGTGATTGAAAACTCGCTGATCATTCAGCCTTGCTTTATTGGAGAAAATGTAAAAATATCCAATTCAAAAGTAGGACCTGGTGTTTCATTAGGAAACAATACCATCATTGTCAATTCAAACATTGAAAATTCCCTGATCCAGGAAAATACAAGAATCAATCATGGAAATCTATCCAATTCTATGATCGGTAATTCTGCACAATATTTCGGAGTTTCCAGAGAAATTTCTTTAGGTGACTATTCTGTTTTAGATTTCCTTTCTAAATAAGGATATAAAATATTTAACTTAAACAACACATCATCAAACCACACAAAACATTTTGTGTGGTTTGGCGTTAATATTGCAACGTATTTTTTAATTAAAGATAAATACATGAAAAACTGGCTCCCATTTCTTTTATTGCTTCTTGCCTTATCATCGTGTAAGACCCGTAATGCTGCCCAAAACAATACTGATCATACACAGGACAGCATTAATACTGCAAAAGACAATGGAAATCCAAAAGATGTAAATGAACCGGTAAGTGATAAACTTACTTTCTATGAACATGTATTAATTCCGCCAAAATTTGAACAAATCAAAATAGACAGCAAAGTAAGAGTAGAAACAGGAAGTTATGTTCCTACACTGGACGCAACCATCTATATTGAAAATGATAAAAAGGTGTGGATGAATCTTAGAGCATTATTCATCAATGCTGCCAGAGGTATTGCCACTCCGGAAGGTATAAAAGGACAGGATAAAATTAATAAAACCTATATAGATTCCGATTTTGACTATCTTAATAATCTGCTGAATGTTAATTTCATTGATTATAAATCATTGGAAAAAATCTTACTGGGAAGAACTTTTGTAAAAATCAACGACAGACAGTTTGATCTCACTCAAAATGCACAGGGTTTTAAAATGGTTTCCAATAAAAATCAGAAAATCGTAACGGATGAAAAAAACAGAGAATACAAAGTGGCCCTCCAATACGACACCAATTACGATTTGTTAGCCGTCAATTTAAAAGATATTCTGTCATCAGATGAACTGGAAGTTTCTTACAGTGACTGGAATGAATACGAAGGAATACGCCTTCCGAAAAATGTTAAAATAATTATAAAAGGCTCAAAATCTAGTCAGATTTTACTGGAAAACACGAAATTTGACTTTTCGAGGATGGAAACACCTTATTCTGTACCATCCAGTTATAAGAAAATTGAGATTAAATGATTAGAAAATTTAGCTTTTTAATAGGTGTTTTGATGTTCGGACTGCACCAGGGACAGCAGACCAAAGAACAGCTGCAGAAGCAGAATGCCGAACTTAAAAAACAAATTGCACAAATAAATACCGATTTAGCTAAAACCAGAAGTGAATCAAAACTTTCCGTAGCCTATCTTTCTAATGTCAACCAAAAATTGGTTTTAAGAGAAAAGGTTTATAATAATACGCAGAAAGAAAAAAGATTCATTGAGGATGATATCTACTTACGTCAGCTGGAAATCAACCGTCAGAATAAAGAACTTGCCGTTTTGAGGAAAAACTATGCTGAAGTTTTGGTGAATGCTTATAAAAACAAAGGAGTACAGAACAAAGTAACTTTTATACTTTCTGCTAAAAATTTAGGAGAAGCTATACGAAGAGTTCAGTATCTGAAACAATACTCAGACTATCAGGATAAAAAAGCAGCTGAAATCACAGATGCTGCCAATCTTATCAAAAAGACCATCGCACAAAAACAAAATTCTGTAAAAGCGAAGGAATCTCTGTTGGTTAACCAACAGAAAGATCTGGCAACCATCAATGCCGAAAGAGCTCAAAAAGAACAATTAGTAGCCGAATTCAAGAAAAATGAATCCAAATTAACAGCCGAACTTAAGCAAAAACAAGTTCAGTCTAAAGCATTGGAAGGACAGATCAGAGCTATTATTGCAGAAGAGATCAGAATTGCCAAAGCAGAAGAAGAAGCCAGAAAAAAGGCAGAAGCAGAAAAAATACGTTTAGCAAAACTGGCTGCTGAAAGAGAAAAAGCAAGAATCGAGGCGGAAGCTAAAGCAAGAGCTGAAGCCCTTGAAAGAGAAAGAAGAATAGCAGAAGCTGAAGCTAAGAAAGCCGCAGACCTTGCAGCAAAAAGAGCGGAAGAAGAAAGAAAACGTAATGAAGAAGCAGCAAAGGCAGAAGCTAACGCAAGAGATGAAGCCAGAAGAGTAGCCGCTAAAAAAGCTTCTGATGAGGCGAATGCAAGAGCTAAAGAAGCTGCCGATAAACTCGTTGCCGCGAGAGCAGCAGAAGCAGCCCTTACAAAAAGAAAAGAAGAAGATAAAAAAGCAGCAGAGACCAAAGCCATGACAAGCTACGGAGTTTCCACCGCTACAGGAAACAGCTTTGCAGACAACAGAGGACGACTCAGTTATCCTGCAGACAGAGCCGGACAAATCACTCACCGTTTCGGAAGACAGCCACACCCGGTTTTCAAAAATATTACAGAAGAAAATAACGGGATCAAAATTTCCGTTCCTTCAGGTACACGCGCAAAATCAGTGTTCCCGGGATCAGTATCTTCAGTTCTCGCCAACAATGACGGAACTAAGACTGTAATCATTAAACACGGAAGTTATTTTACCATTTATTCCAACTTAGGAAACGTAAGTGTTTCCAAAGGACAGCAGGTTTCATCAGGAACTCCGGTAGGTACAATTGCTCAGGATTTTGATGGTGCTTATACACTTGATTTCCAAGTATGGAACGGAAGTACACCAGTTGATCCATTAGGTTGGATTTCATATTAAAAAAAGTGTAACTTTACAAAAATTTTAAGAGATGAATACACTAACAATACTTGCCTTATCTTGGCAGCACATCCTTATCGTAGCAATACTTTTGGTATTACTTTTTGGAGGAAAGAAAATTCCGGAATTAATGAGAGGAGTAGGTTCTGGAATCAAAGAATTTAAAGATGCAGTAAAAGAAGAAGATAAACCAGGTTCTGAAAACAAATCGGCTTCCAACAATAACAATTCTTCCAGCAACTAAAATTCCGTAGAATTAATGAAATTTACTGAGACTGCATGGAAAGTCTTCAATCAAGCTATTGAAGACTATCACGTGTCTGATGACGTTAACACTCTAATTAATAACCCGTTCGAAAAAGATAGTTTGGAACGGATTTTGTATGCAAAGAACTGGATTGATACCGTTCAATGGCATTTGGAAGATATAATTAGAGATGAAAATATTGATCCGGCTGAAGCTCTTCAACTGAAGAGAACGATAGATGCTTCCAATCAGAAAAGAACTGATCTGGTAGAATATATTGACAGCTGGTTTCTTAATAGGTTTGAAAATATAACTCCTAAACCTGAAGCAAAAATAAATACAGAAACTCCCGCTTGGGCAGTAGACAGGCTATCAATTCTTGCATTAAAGGTTTATCATATGTCGTTAGAAGCCAATAGAGAATCCGCTTCTGAAGAACACAGAAACAACTGCCAGGCCAAACTGGATGTTCTGCTTACTCAGAAAGAAGACCTATCAACTTCTATAGATCAGTTGCTTACTGATATTGAAAACGGTAATGTTAAGATGAAAGTGTACAAACAAATGAAAATGTACAATGATGAAAGTCTTAACCCAATCCTTTATCAAAAAGGGCAACAAAAATGAAACGACTATTTTTCTTTGGAGTACTTATCATATTAACATCTTCCTGCGCAACGGAAAAGCTTAATCTTTCTCCGTTGTCAAATAATTTTTATAGTGATGCTAAAGGTTCTGATTCAGACAGAAGCTCAAAGAAGAATTTTAATATCAATATCAAACAGAATGTCAATGCCTCTGAAATTTCAAACATGATCTCTACTTTTCCCAAGTTTAAAAACAACGGATTAAATGATGAGATTACCAGCTTGAAATACAGTCTTCAGAATTATTTATATGCTATTGATGCCAGCAATTCTGCAGGAAAAAGCAGAGCCCTTAAAAGCTTTGAAAAATCATATAAAAAAATTCAAAAGCTAAGGCAAAATCTTGACAGAGACGACGATGAAGTTCTTAACAGATATCTGGTTCGTTTAAAAACCAATATTTCTGTTATTGAAGACACTTTGCCAGGAAGTTAAAACTAATTGAACTATCAATGATTAAAATTCAGGCGGAAGCCAATGTTCCCACAGAGCACGGCACTTTCCGAATGATTGCTTTCTCCGAAAACGAAAACGACTGGATGCCCCACATGGCCATTGTTGCTGAAAATACAGATTTTTCAAAACCGGTCAATGTTCGTTTCCATTCAGAATGTATTACCGGAGAAGTTTTCCATTCAAAAAAATGTGAATGCGGCCAACAATTGGATGCTGCAATGAAATATATCCATGAAAACGGTGGAATTATCATCTACCTTCGCCAGGAAGGAAGAAACATCGGGATCATCAACAAACTGAAGGCATACTCACTACAGGAAAAAGGTCTGGACACTGTACAGGCTAATCTTGAACTGGGACTTCCTGCAGATGACAGAAACTTTGGTATAGCCATTGAAATCCTTAATCTACTGGAGGCAAAAGATATTAACCTTCTCACCAATAATCCTGAAAAGGTAAAATATGTGGTAGACAGCAATATTCACCTTAATTCAAGGGTACCGTTACAGATTCCTGCCAATGAAATAAGCAAGGGATACCTGCAAACAAAAAAAGACTTCTTTGGACATCTTCTTGATGACAATGATAACTAAGTAAAAGAAAGCCTCAGAGTTACTCTGAGGTTTTTTTATTGATCCTTTTTCCGGCTCATACAGACTCAAAATTACCCTCTGAACATTTTGATACAGATAAGAAAATATACTTACATTAAAAGTTTTTTATTTATATGTGATAAATATCTTCCCTATTTTTAGCAATAAATCAAAAGCCCCGGAAGATATTCTCCCGGGACTTTTTTAATTATAAAAAACTGAAAAGATATTTCTAAATTATTTAGTCTTGATTTTAGACTCGTCGATATTGTAATATTTAATTACACTTTTATAATCGTTGTAATCTACGGCAGTACCTTTCGCCATTTTTGCTCCACCAGTTCCTGTTCCATTTGCAGGAAGAATAAGAACTCTGAATTTTTTATTCTGATAGTATGACGGATTCGCTGTCAAGCTGAATGTATTTGTAGAATTGATATTAATAGTAGCAGCATATTTACTGAAATCAAAAATATAATCTACAGCATCATTATTTCCATTACCCACATAAGATGTATAGGGAAGAAGTTTCCATACAGGAGAATCTCCATCAGTTCCAATCTGCATATAAATAAGCACCATATCGGATTGTACTAATGGCTTGTTAAAATCATCACTCCATCTGTAAAGATTGTCGGTAATTTTAGTAAAATTAGGGCTTATATCAAATGATTGGTTTATTGTATCATAATCTGTTCCTTGTACCACAACATCATCATTGTTATCACAGCTGTATGCAGTAAAACCTACAGCACCAAGGAATAAGAAGAGAAGTATTTTTTTCATTTCTATTAAAGTTTAGTTATTATACATATTGCGTATTCAAATCATATACCAAAAAACTCAAAAACTTTGTTTTCCTCACTTTTTTAATTGTATTTTTGTTCTTATTCAAAAAAGTCATGAAGAAATTATTATATACTTCACTCTTTATTGTCACATTGATAAACCCTAATGTGAAGGCACAATATCAGCCAAAAAATGTTTCCAAGGAAGATGTAAAAAAAGCTCAGCAATGGGTTGATACCACATATAAAAATCTTTCTCAGGATGAAAAACTAGGACAGCTTTTTATTGTGGCATTATATACCAACAGAGGAGAAGACTATATCAGCCAGGTAAGGAACATTGTTACGAATGATAAAATAGGCGGTCTGATTTTAATGCAGGATGATGCAGCAAGGGAAATTAATCTGGTGAATGAATTTCAACGAACCTCTAAAGTTCCTTTAATGATCGGAATGGATGCAGAATGGGGACTCTATCAGAGAATTGCCACGGCTCACAAATTTCCATGGGCAATGACATTAGGTGCTATTCAGGATAAAAAACTGGTGTATCAGATGGCTGCAAAAATTGCACAAGATTGTCACAGAATGGGTATCAACTGGGATTTTGCCCCTGTAGTAGATGTAAATACCAATCCTAATAATCCGATTATAGGGAACAGAAGTTTTGGCTCTGAAGTGAATAATGTAATCAGCTCTGCCCTATCCTATTCTAACGGTCTTCAGGATAACAATATCTTAGCTGCTATCAAACACTTCCCGGGACATGGAGATACCAGCACAGATTCTCACCTTGATCTTCCTGTAGTTTCTCACAATATTGAAAGACTTAACACCGTGGAACTGGCTCCATTCAAGGCATTAATGAATAAAGGAATTGGCGGGGTAATGGTTGCTCACTTATATGTTCCAGGCTTAGAATCTGGAAAGGGAATCCCAGCTTCAGTTTCTAAAAATATCATTACAGGATTACTGAAAAATAAATTAGGATATAAAGGTTTAATCATTACAGATGCTCTGAACATGGGCGCTGTAGCGAATAAATACCAACCGGGCGAACTGGATGCTATGGCCTTTAAAGCAGGAAATGATATTATGCTTTTCTCTCAAGGTGTTTCTGAAGGTAAAAAACTGATCCAAAAAGCTATTGATAAAGGAGAAATTCCACAATCCAGAGTGGAAGAAAGTGTGAAAAAGATCTTACTGACAAAATATTTTCTTGGCCTTACCCAATACACTCCTAAGAACCCTGAAAACATCAATAAAGATTTAAATAACGATTCTCACACCCAATTGGTACAGAATCTTTATTCCAATGCCCTGACTTTATTAAAGGATGAAAAGAAATTACTTCCTCTTACAGGAAAACAGATTTATTATGTTCCTCTGGAAGAAGCGCCTTATCAAACTTTTGCCAACCGATTAGGAAACAATGCCATCATTAAAAAAGCTGGCGAAATTAATACGATTCCAGCGGGATCTACAGTTATTGTAGGTTTCCACAAAGACAATTCTACGGCTTATAAACCTTATAAAATATCCGCAGAATCTAAAAAAGTACTTTCCGATCTTACCAAAAATCAAAATGTTATTTTGAATGTATTCGGAAGTGCTTATGCATTAAAGGATATTGATATTTCAAAAGTTTCAACAGTTCTTGTTTCTTATGAAAATAATGACGATTCTATGAATGCAACTGCAGATGCTTTAAACGGAAAAACAAAAATATGGGGAAGACTTCCTGTATTGGTTAATGATCAGCTGAAGCCTGGAATGGGTCTAGATCTAAATGTGACAACCTCAACAAACACCAAATAATACAAAATTAAAACAATAATAATCTAATGAAAATAGGCATACTTTGCTATCCCACCTATGGAGGAAGCGGAATTGTAGCAACAGAATTAGGAATGTCCCTTGCCAATAAAGGGTATGAGGTACATTTCATCAGTTCTGCACTTCCTGCAAGATTAGACATTACCAACCCGAATATTTTCTTTCACAGGGTCAATGTTCAGACCTATCCTCTTTTTCAGTATCAGCCTTATGATATTGCATTAAGTTCGATGATCTACAGGGTTGTCAATCTTTACAAGCTGGATCTTCTACACGCACATTATGCCATTCCGTATGCATATGCCGCTTTTACGGCAAAACAAATGCTTAAGGAGGACAATAATGATATTCCGTTGGTGACTACTTTGCATGGTACAGATATTACCCTTGTAGGTCAGCACCCCAGTTATAAACACGCAGTAGAATTTTCGATCAATCAGTCTGATGCTATTACTTCAGTTTCTGAAAGTCTGAAAAAAGATACCCTTCAGTTTTTCAACATCAAAAAAGAGATTCAGGTGATTACCAACTTTATTGATAATTCTGAATTTGATGACTGTTCTGAGTGCCAGAGAACACAGTTTGCCAATCCTGATGAAAAGATTCTGATCCACGTATCCAACCTTCGCCCTGTAAAACGTGTAGACGAAGTGCTGCAGATCTTTAAAAATGTGGAAAAAAAGGTAAAATCCAAACTGATTATCATTGGTGAAGGCCCTGACATGGAAAAAGTAAATCAGTTTCTGGAGGAAAACCCTGAGCTTATTTCCAAAATACGTCTCTTAGGAAAGGTGAATGATCTTTATAAAATCTTACAGCTTTCGGATGTATTTCTTCTGCCTTCTGAACAGGAAAGTTTTGGTCTTGCGGCTTTGGAAGCCATGGCAGCTTATACGCCGGTCATCAGTTCCAATGCGGGAGGAATTCCTGAGGTAAATATTCAGGGAGAAACCGGATTTCTTGCTGAAATCGGAAATGTGGAAGCCATGAGCAACTACACCATCAAATTGTTAAGTAATGATGAACTTTTAGCCAAAATGAAGCAAAATGCGAAAGATCAGGCGATAAAATTCGATTTGAAAAACATTCTTCCTATCTATGAGAAAATGTATAGAACAACCATAGAAAATTTTAATAAGGAGCTGACGAAAGTATAATATTTCTATTATATTTACGTCATACTTATGACGGAAAAATTACTTCAATATCTTTGGAACTATAAGATTTTCAAATATTTTGACTTCAAGGATATTGAAGGAAATTCCGTTGAGATTATCCATTTCGGAAAATGGAACAAAAATGCAGGCCCTGATTTTCTTGATGCTAAAATCAAAATCAATGGCTTACTTCTCGCAGGAAATATAGAACTGCATGTACGCTCTTCAGACTGGATTTTCCACAATCATTCCCAGGATCCCAATTACCAGAATATCATTCTCCATGTTGTACTCCAGCATGACACAGACATTAATGAACTTACCGGAAAGCAGGTTCCAACTCTAGAACTGCAAAATTATATCGATAAAAATATTCTTTGGAAATATGAAAAGCTTATAAATGGTGATGAATTTATTGCCTGTGAAAAAATTTTTGATCCGAAAAAAATCCCGTTGAATTTTTATGAAGAAAGTATCCTGAAAAAGCTGGATGAGAAATCTTCAGAACTTGAACAGAGTTTACATCTATATAAAAATAATTTTGAGGCTGTTTTATTTCACAGTTTTGCGTACTCATTTGGTTTAAAAGTAAATGCTTCTATTTTCAGGCAGATTGCAGAAAGTGTAGATTACAGTATTATCAATAAAATCCGTCAGAATCCTCTTCAGCTTGAAGCCCTGCTATTCGGAATTTCAGGATGGCTGGACGCTCCTAAAGACGGTCAGATGAAAATATGGAAAAGAGAATTCGATTTCGTTAAAGCCAAATTTTCCATTTCTGATGTAAAAATTCATCCTAAATTTTTAAGATTAAGACCTCCCAATTTCCCAACCATCCGATTGTCTCAATTAGCAGATCTTTACCAACATCAGAATTTGTTTTCAAAAATTATGGAAGCGAAAAGCGCAGAACAGCTGTACACAATTTTCAAATCTATAAAAGCCTCTGAATATTGGGATTTTCATTTTAATTTCGGAAGTATTTCCAAAGTACAGCCCAAAACATTGAGTAAAGATTTTGCAGATCTTCTCATTTTAAACACGGTAATCCCTTTACAATATGCTTATTACAGATATCATCAGGAAGAAATTGCAGACGACATTATTGAGCTTTACAAAACTGTTGCCGGAGAGAAAAACACCATTATTACAAGCTGGAAAAAACTTGGATTAAAGGTCAGCAATGCAATGGAAAGTCAAAGTCTAATTTATCATTATAAAACCTATTGCGAGCCGAAGAACTGCTTAGCGTGCGCTATCGGATTCAAACTTTTAAAAGGATAACCTTATCCGGGCACTTTTGTCAATCAAAAATCTTTGTCAAAAAAAATCCTTAACTTTGAGTATTAGATTCAAACTTTTAAATAACAATCTGAAAATGCTGAGTAATATCCGTCATAAAATGGAAAGAGAATGGTTTGGTGTTCTGACCAGAATGGGGGCTAAGCTGGGAATTCCTGTTTCTAAATTGAGAATTTTCTTCATCTATTCCACTTTTGCAACAGCTGGTTTTTTCTTTCTGATCTACCTGGGATTGGCATTCACCCTTTGGATTAAAGATATTTTCATCACCAGAAGACCTAGCGTCTTTGATTTATAAAATTATGGAATTTTTACCGATTATTTCCGCGGAAGATCCTGGAGTTCAGGAAATCTATAGTTCTTATAGTTCTACTTTTCCTGTAGACGAACAAAGAGATAAAGATCAGTTTGAAAGCTTATTTTCAAATCCTTATGTGGAATTCATGTCTGTTATCCATGAGTCGGAAGCTATCGGCTACCTCATCCTATGGAAGCTGAGTTCCTTTGTTTTTGTAGAACATTTTGAAGTGTTTGAAGCATTCAGAAGTAAAAAGCTGGGTTCTCATATTATGAATCATTTATCTGAAAGTTATCCAAGTATTATCCTGGAAATTGAACCTGCAGAATTGAGCGAAGATGCATCAAGACGGTATTCCTTTTATCAGAGAAATAATTTTAGCCTGATTGACACCACCCATGTACAACCTAGTTATGGTGAGGGAAAAAAATCTTTAAACTTATGGCTGCTTGCCAACTATACTCCTGAAAATATAGAGGAAGCTAAAAAAGAAATTCATGAAATTATTTATGCTTAAAATATAAAACGCCGGAAAGCTATTCCGGCGTTTTTCTTTTACTGATATTTATATTAATTTACTTCATACTCCAGTTTGATGGTAATACTGGCTTCTTTTTCTTTGGATGAAGTATTAAAAGTTCCGCCATAGGAATAATCTTCATTGGAGTTGGGTGCTGTAATCTGAATCACACCCATGGTTGCCTTTTTCAGATTTCCCAGACTGCTTCCTGAGTTTTCCGCAATTTTCTCAGCACGTTCCTTTGCATCCTTCGTGGCACTGGCGATCATTTCCTGTTTCACTGTAGCCAGTTTCGTGTAGAAATAGGCTGGTGAAGAAGAAGTGAATTCAATTCCGCGGTTGATAATTTCGGTAATATTTCTGGATAAGTTTTCAATTTTCCCTACCTCTTTACTTTCAATAGAAACTTTTTGGGTAAGATTGTAACCGGAAAATTCTCCCTGAACATAGTTTCCGTTTGAATCATTATAGCTTCTGAACTGTTTCTGAATATCTACCGAAGAAAACACGATCTCCTTCTGTTGTATTCCTTTTGAAAGCAGATAGTCATTGATTACTTTTCTATCCATTGCCAGTTCATCATAGGCCGATTTCAGGTCTACATTATTTTTGGAAAAACTTCCGGACCAGGTGATCAGATCGGATGTAAACTGTTTGGTTCCTAACCCTGTTACAGAAATGGTATTTTCGGATTTATTCCTGTTTTTAATAGCATTTCCTAAAAACCCGAGGCCAATGACAAAACCTAGTGCCGCAATCGCTACTGCAAAAATGTTTTTATTCATAAAATTTGTGAATTTGGATTGTTACCATAAGAGTGTATCAATTTTTATTCCAATATTTTAAGAATTTATTAACATTTAAATTACTTTTGATTTTGTTGTAATCGCTCTATAAAAAGAGGTGCTGTTTCTTCCAGCCTCAGCATGACTCCGGAAAGATTTCTTGCTTTTACGTAGGTTCTTACCTGAGGTTTTGCAAGAAATGAAAACTGAATAAATTCTGAAATTCTGTCACCGGGAATTCCGGCTTTGATAAAATATTCATCGTCTATTCTGTCCCGAACCCAGGCGATATGTTCCTGAAGATCATCATATCTGTATTGTCTTTTCTGCCGTCTGGCTTTCCCGCTAATCAGATCATATACGCCCTGAACATTGAGGTTTCCTAAAAGTATGGGTAAAAGAACACTTTTCACTTCTGCCGGCTTCTCTCTCATTTTTCCTACCGGCTGCGGAAGACCAACGGCATCTCTTACCTGCTCTCCTTTATCTACTTTGGCCACAATCCGGGAATCTGTTTCCAGATCTCCGGTGAGTTTTTTTACAATTTTTACTTCACCCACATCTCTGGGAATCTGGCGAAGTGTAATAAACAGAGGTAAGTTATTACCATTGATAAGAACTCTTCTGGAGACTCTGTTGAAATCTTCTTTTACAAATCTTAATTCATCGTTAGGATTGGCATCAATAGAAAATATGCCTTCAGAATCAGAATATACTTTCTTATCAGTAGACATATTAATCACGATCACTTTACTCAAATTTTCGCCATTGTCATCCACTATTCGCCCCGTTACTTTCTGTTGACCCATAACAAAAGTACTGCAGAGAAGCAGCAGGAAAAGAAAAATTTTTCTTTGCTTTAATGTTTCAATATTTTCAGTGATATAAGCCAACTTTTAATGTATATATTATTCTTGAGTTCCTTCCAGTTTATGTGTTTTACTGTATTCCCCGAAGGCAACTTTAAGTTCATATTCAACGACAGTGATACTAAAATCTTTTCGGTATCTTTTCGCCAATGAACGCGTTTTGTCGGCATACAGAAGAAATGCATCAATCTGTTCTTCATCCATTCCGTATTTTTTCAGGAAATTCAGATTCACTTCATTTCTGACTCTTTTGAGAAAATCCTGAGTTTCATTGTAATTCGCTTTGGTAACCTTGGGCTGTGCCAGTTTCTTTACGGCATTAAATACGCCAAACAAATTGACCTGCCCAGCATTGAAATCATGACCGGTAAATGTTTTAGATACGGTATTATCAGGTAAAGGCTGATTTAACGGGCTTCTCATATAGTCTTCCATATCTGATTTTAGAGCCTGAAGTTTTCCGGATTCATTATAGTGTTGATTATCTTTTGCCAGATCTCCGGTAGGCCTGTATTTAATTGTAACCTCTGGAATTTGAATTTCCATTTTCTTCAGCATAATATTGAACGGAGCATTGATCTCTTCTCTGGTCAATTTTTTATCAACACGGTAATATCCTTCTTTTACAAATCTGATCTCATCATTTTCTTTGGCTTCGATTTCAAATTTTCCGGACATATCACTTAGTACACTTCTATTTTCCGAAATATTAACAACAAGCACAGGTGCTAAATCCAGATCATCGCCTGTGATTACATTTCCTGATATTTTTTGTTGTCCCCAGAATTCTGAAGCAATACAAAAAAGCACCAAAAATAAAACTCTTTTGATACATCTTATTTCCATATTATCTTTGAGTTTGTGGAGCACGATAAGATGAAATTCTTGTCAGGACAAAACGCTGAAACCTGTTCAGATCCGCCTCACTGCAAAATCCGTATTTCAGGATTTTTTTCCTTTCGAAGCCACCTGCAAAAACATAATATATAAAATGGTCTATCAGAGGTTTCTCTATTTTAAGATTTGTAAAATAATCATCACCAAGGCTAGCTCTGATATATTTCATTAAATCTACATCATCCCATTTATTTCTAACTTTTCCTATAAAAAAACCCTCCCCTTTCGGCTGTACAAATTCTCCGGGTTTTGCTGCCAATATTCTGGGATCTGATTTTTGAGCAATATACTGATCCATTTCTTTGATCAGTTTTTCAACCTTTTTCGGTTTATTGTAAAGTTTAGAATCTATTTTAAGGTTTCCGGTAAGCCCTTGTTTTACTTCTACTTCAGGAATCTGAATAGTCTGGCGTACAAGACTTATATTCATGGGAGATTGTGTATTTTCCTGAGAAACTATTTTTGTAAGACGCTCATAACCCGCTTTTATAAAACGTAATTCATCTCCCTGCCTTCCGGAAATCATAAAATGGCCATCCCGGTTTGATACTACTATCTCATCGGTTCTTATATTTACTACATTCACATCCTGCATTTCAGTACCGCTTTCGGAAATGATCTTACCAAATATATAATTTTGGGCATGGATGTGGATAAAAAGAATAAAGGATAAGAAAAAGAATAGTTTAAGTTTCACAGGCTATTTTTTATAAAGCAAAGCTAAAATTATTTTTAATGTATTCCATAAGTTTAACCACAGTTAACGTGTTTTAATATTTCTTTTTAATTTTTACCATTTAAACTGTTAAATCGACTGATTAAATTGTTAAAATTTCTTTTAAATTTTAGCTAACTTGCAGTCTCAATTCTCTTTCAACAATGCAAAATTCTTACACAGTCATCAATGCTTCTGCCGGATCCGGGAAAACCTATGCCCTGGTACAAAGGCTTCTGATGATTTGTCTCCGCTATCCTAATCAACAGCAGTCGATCAGGAATATTCTGGCGCTTACTTTCACCAATAAGGCAGCGAATGAGATGAAGGAAAGAATTTTATCATGGCTGGGAAATTTTTCAGCTAAAGATTATGCTGAGAATACAGATCTGAAAAATATCCAGAAAGCATTTGAAGAACAGGGGGTGAAAATTACAATCGACGATCTTCACCAACGTTCTAAAAAACTACTGGACTATGTTCTCCACAATTATTCCACACTGAATATCGGAACGATTGACCGTTTTAACTCAAGACTGGTAAGAAGCTTTTCCTATGAATTGGGACTGGCGAAAAATTTTAATCTTGAAATTGAAGCTGAGCCGTTTCTGATAGAAGCCGTTGATAAAATGCTGGATCAGATTGGTGAAAATGAAACGATCTCGAATTCTTTCATGGATTATGTAGACTACAGTCTTGAAAACAATGAAAGAATCAATCTTAATAAAAATCTTTATGATTCTGCGAAGGAATTTGTAAAGGATATTCATTATGAACATCTGAAAAGCAATAAAAGTTTTGACGATGCCAATTATGAGAATATAAAGAATACACTTCGTAAAGAGATTGTTCTTAATAAAAAGCAATCTGCAGAGCTGGCCGCAAGTTCTATTGAATTATTCAAATCAAGAAATATTGATATTGAAGATTTTGCTCAGGGTAAAAACGGAATCGGGGGCTTCTTTATTAAGGTTATAGATTTTTATCAACAGAAAAGAGCAGGTTTTCCTTTTCCGACGACTCAGGAAGAATCTGTTATCAATAATTACAGGAAGGGAGCTTCTTCAAAGTCGAAACATAAAGAATCTGAGATTTTTGAAATTCTGGATCAGCTTCTGGACAACCGTATGAAACTTATCATTCTGTATATTGAAACCCAAAAGAAAGAGAAAGTTTTGTCTGCTCTTCTTCCTTTAAAGGTAAACAAAGATATTCAGGATGAGCTTCAAAAAATTGAAGAAGAGAACGATCTTGTTCTTCTTTCCAAGTTTAATATTCTGATCAATGAAAATCTTAAAAATGAACCTTCGGCTTTTATTTATGAAAAGGTGGGTGCACAGTTTCAGCATTATTTCTTTGATGAGTTTCAGGACACTTCAGAACTGCAGTGGCAGAATTTTGTACCGCTGAGAGATCACAGTGTTTCTACAGAGAATACTTCATTTACATTGGTAGGCGATCCCAAGCAGAGTATTTACAGATTCCGTGGCGGCGAAAGTAAACTGATGCTGGATATTATCAACAAAAAAGAATTTTCACCCAAGGAAGCTGATCTTCTGGTGTTAAAAGATAACTGGAGAAGTGCCAGAAACATTGTACAGTTCAACAATGAGCTGTACCGTTTTCATTCTGAAGGGCTACTTGAAGAGCATCAGAATATTTTCGGGGCAGATGCTGAGCAAAATCCAAAATCCAAAATGGATGGACGTGTAAAGGTAAATCTGATCGAAAATCTCACGAATGAAGAATTTTATACCGATACTTCTGAAAGAATGCAGAAAGATATTCAGGAATGCCTGAATAATGGTTTCAAGTTTTCTGACATAACGATTCTTTGCCGTGGCAATTTTGATATTTTCAGTTATTCTCAAAAACTGGGAAGCTTAAAAGTTAAGTATAAAGGAGAAGAAACCAATATTAAAACGATCTCTGATAAAGGGCTTACGCTGGAACTTTCCAATACGTTAAAGGCTGTTATTGAATTTCTTCGCTGGGAACTCAATCCAAAGAATAAACATTGTCTGATCATGATGATGTATCATCTGAATACATTGGGAAAAATTCATATGCCGGATTTTACTTTAGGAATGAAAGAAATTCTGGATATTGAAGGCCACGAAGAAATAGTAGAGTTTATTCAGCAAAAATATTCACTGCAGCTTAAACAGAACAACTTCCCGAGATTCAATCTTTATAATTTTATAGAATATTACATCAACGAATTCTCTGTTGAAAATAAAGAAACAGACTTTTTACTGAACTTCCTGGAAATGCTTTTCAACTTTACACAGAATGCGGGTGCCAGTACTAAAGAGTTTCTGAAATATTGGGACGAAGAGGCTTCTTCTTATACCATTCAGGCTTCGGAAAATATTGATGCAGTCCAGATCATGACCATCCACAAGTCTAAAGGATTGGAATTCCCGATTGTTTTTATTCCTATGATGAACAAAAACCGGGACAGTGAATTTACCAGCTGGTTTGATACCAACGAAAATGAAGCATTAAAATCGGTCAACATCAATCAATTCAGTAAAAACCTGGAAGCTTATGATGATGAAATTCTGTTTTTCAATACTAAAAATTCTTATAAAAACCTGATTGACAGATTATGTCTTCAGTATGTTGCGACGACAAGACCTGTTGAACAATTGTTTTTTTATCTTCAAAAAGCCAATAAGACTTCTAATAATCTGGAGCTTTTGGAATTCCTTCAAACAAAAAATCCCGAACAGGCTGATGAGTTTGATGTGTATGAAGTACATCCTGAGATGCTGAAGAAATATTCAAAAGAGAAAAGTTCCTCTTTTAAAACCCAGAATATTGAGAATCTTAAGAATATTAATGAAAAAAGTACATCTATCAAGATTGCAACACCTTCAAAAAACTATCAGGTACGAAATGAAAAGGTAAGAATCGGACTTTTTGTTCATGAACTTTTATCGAAGATCAATACCGAAAGAGATATCGTGAAAGTATTGGATGGTTATGCTTTGGAAGGGCAGATTACACTGGAGGAGAAAAATGAGATACAGGTTACGCTGCAGGAAATTGTCAGAACTTATGCAGAATTCTTTGATGAAAAATGGGAAGTAATCAATGAAAAAGACATTATGATCTCTGAAAAAGGAGAAAGCCATATATTCAGACCTGACCGTATTTTAAAGGGTGAAGAAGGGTATATCATTGTTGATTTCAAAACTGGTGAACAAAAAGCCAAGGATGAGGCACAGGTAGAAGGTTATAAAAATATTCTTGAACATCTGGGCAAAAAAGTACTCAAAACCCAGATTATCTATCTATAATTTAAACATTTCCAAAAGGTTACCATCATAATTCTTGTAAAAAAGCTTTCAAAATAAAAAAGGTTTTATTATTTTTATTCAGTACGAATAAAATTATAGTTTTTGATTATATTTTGATTTCAACTAACCAACCATGAGAATATATTTAACCTCCCTTTTACTAAGTCTGATCATAATGTTGTCTTCTACAGTGGTCAATTACAATATTATTGATTGTCTGGATCCGCCTGTTCCATCAGATGGTCATCATTATATGCCTAATGAAAACATTGCAAACTCATTGTTTTTAAGTTTTGTATTGGGAGCAGTAGTTTTTATTTCTGCTGTGAGAATCCAAAGGCAGCCGTATAGGAAATAGCTATGTTATCATGACAAAAAAACCGCTATTCCTGAGGATAACGGTTTTATATTGTGTAGATTTTTTCAATCTTAAGCGGTTGTACCAGGAGTAAATACTCTCTGAGACAATTCCTGATCAAAAAGGTACAATGCCGACGGGTTATCACATACCATTTTGATTTTTGTTACGTATTGAGAAGCACTTGCTTCTTCTTCTACCTGTTCGTTGATAAACCATTGCAGGAATGATGTAGTTGCAAAATCTCCTTCTTCGTTTGCATTTTTTACAATATTGAAGATACTTTTAGTTACAATTTTCTCATGTGCCAATGCTTTCTCAAAAATATCTGTTGCATTTTCGAACTCGTGTGGAGGCTTTGGAATTTCTCCAATGATAATTTCTCCTCCCACATCATTCAAATAATCAAACATTTTATCTGCATGCATCAATTCCTCTTTGCTCTGTACTCTGAAATAGTTGGCAATTCCATCCAGGTCTTTTCCAGAAAACCATGCAGACATTGAAAGATAATATTGAGCGGCGTATTGTTCGTGGGCGATTTGTTCGTTAATTAATTTTGCAATTTTTTCGCTAACCATAAGTATTAAATTTATAGTCAAAAATAGGGAATAAAAGCCCGAAATCAAAAGTTTTAAAGAAAATTAATAGAAAAAGGATGGAAAACCATCCATCCTTAACACATTAAAAAACTAAAATTACAAACTGTTATTTTACTTCAGCAGTTCCCGTATTCATAGGCTTTTTCATCATTTTTCTTTCTTTCATAGCCATTTTCATTTTCTCTGCTTTAGCTTTTCTATCAGCCTGCCATTTATCATATTGATCAGGAGTAAGGACTTTTTTCATATCAGCATCCATTTGTGCTCTTTTGGCGTGCATTTCCTGCATTTTAGCCTGTCTGTCTGCCTTATGCTTGTCAAACTCTGCCATCATTTCAGCTTTTCTTTTGTCCTGAAGAGCCTTTATCTGAGCTACCTGAGAAGGGTTAAGATTAAGGTCTTTTTGCATCTGATCCAAACGTTCCTGTTGTTTCTGTTCCATTTTTTGCTTCATTTCAACAGCTCTTGCCTGTCTGTCTTGTGGAGTTGTAGTCTGTTGTGCCATTGCAAAACCTCCCATTCCGATAAATGCTATTGCTAAAACTAATTTTTTCATCTTTTTAAAATTTAATTAATTGTTATTTTGTTATTATACCTTTTTGATTATGAATAAAATCATAAGTTAAATTGCTATATTCATAAATAATGTTAAATTTTAACAAAAACAAAACAATAAAACAACAAAAAAAGGACAGATTATAAAAACCTGCCCTTCACACCACTTAAATATAATATATGAAAATTAATTCCTTACTAAACTGCCTCTAAAACCTCCACCGCTATTACCACGGTTTTCTTGTCTTGGTGCAGCATTTTCAGACTTCTGTCTGAAACCTCCATTATTTCCTCTGAATCCGCCATTATCTTCTCGTTTGGGAGCTTCTCTTCTTACATCACTATTTCCTCTAAAGCCACCTCCATTATTATTTCTGAAGCCTCCGTTATCTGTATTTCCTCTAAAGCCACCGTTATTATCATTTCTGAAACCGGAGTTATTGTTATTTCCGTTATTTCCGCGGAACCCTCCCGAATTCCCGTTGCTTCCCGTGTTTTTGAAACCATTATCCGGTCTGCTGTCTCTTCTGATAATATCAAATGTAGGATTATTCATTCTGCGGAATCTTGATCTGTCTACCCTGTAAATATTGATATTGATATTTCTATATCTAGGCATTACCGTATATCTAGGCACATAATAGGTTCTTCTGTAATTCTGGAAATAGACTATTGGGCTGGAGCCTCTGTAATAATTATTCTGGAAAACCACAAATACTCGTGGTCCTAAGATTCTTTCCAGTGCATAAAATCTGTCATAATACCATCTGTCCGGATTATATCTGTAGAAATTATTCCATGCTGTAAAGCTTGCATACAGGTTATTCAATCTCATAATCTGATCTACCTGCCATCTGCTTAATCTGTTTTGTATGAAAAACCCGTTCCAGTCGATATTAATAATACTTCCTCTGTAGTCATTATAATAGCTTTGGTAATAATTACTTGGATAATAGTCCTGCGGATAATTGTAATAATAATCGTCAGGGAAATAATTTCTATCATCTTCGTCACTATAATAGCCTCCTTCATTCTGATAATAACCGTCATCATCCCAACCATTATTCGGATACTGCTGAGCCGAGGTCAAAACGCCTAACCCAAAAGCTAATCCCAAAAATATTTTTTTCATCTCTATAGTCGTTAATTGGTTAATATATAGCCGAATATCTTAATTCTATCCTTTTGATACAAATAAAAAAAAGAAGTTAAATCATAAGATTAAACTTCTTTTAAAATATCCTTAACCAACTGATAGTCAATTGTTAATTTTATACTCTTCCACTATCTTTTATCCAATGGGCAATTTTTTGGTTGAAAGATTTTCTTTCTTTCAGATCTTCAAGCTTTATATGCATTCTGTAACGCCAATAATGTGGAAAAACTGCGGGGTTGTTGATTCTTTCATTATCGATTTTCTTATTGGTAAGCTCTTCATCTGTCGCCAGAAACTCCTGAATCGGGAAAATAGCAAGCATCGCCTCATTATACAGATGCTGTTTCATGATAATCTCTGCAAGATGAGGATTAAGATCTTCCGGAGCTTTTCCGTATTGTATCAACTGTTGATTGTAATATTTCTGTGTCAATACAGGATCTTCTTTCCACCATTGTCTTAATGTTGAACTGTCGTGGGAAGAAGCTGTCACGACATTCATATAGCTTGCATTCTTAGGATTATAGAACGGAATATTTTCAGAAGGCATTCTCTGTACTTTAAGTGCAATAATAGCCAATTCATTCATCACAACGGGCACACACGCAGGAACCATTCCCAGATCTTCACCACAAATCAGCATTTTGGTAGCATTCAGGATAACCGGAAGTTTCTCCATGGCTTTTTCCAACCATAAATGATCCTGTCTTCTGAAGAAGTAGTCATGATAGAGGTCATAAATACTCTTCTGTTCCGATTCCGGAAGGTATTGATAAGATTCTGTATTGTATACATTAAATCTTGGATGGTAAACCGTTTTCCCATTTCTTTCTTCTGTTAAAAACAAAACGTTGGCACAAAGGGAAACCAATTTATGTTCAAGAGAGCCATATGATTTTTTCTTAAAGAAGTTAACGAGTTTTCTCTGGGTATCAAATTCTTCTTTGAAAGTATACGTACCATCTTCATTACGGTTCATCAACTCAAGAGCTTTTCCGCTTTCTTCTCCGAAATAATCCCATAAGATCTTATTATTGATAAAAGGCTTACAATACCTGTCAACATTGAACGGAATCTGCCACGCTTTAAATTCCTCCTCAACAATAGGAACAGCCGGATAAAAGTATCCTAAAATTCCCTGTACGGCAGAAACCGGCATTCTCCATATTCTGAAGAAACCTAAAATATGATCAATTCTCATGGCATCAAAATACTGTTCCAATGCTTTGAACCTGTTTTTCCACCATTTGTAATCGTCTGCTTTCATAGCTTCCCAATTATAAGTTGGGAACTCCCAGTTTTGCCCAAGTTCTGTAAACTGGTCAGGCGGTGCACCAGCCTGGAAATCCATACCGAATAATTCAGGTTCTGTCCAGGCTTCTACAGAATATCTGTAAATTCCAATAGGAAGATCTCCCTTCAACGAAACTCCCAGGTTATGGGTATAATCAACAGCATCTTTAAGCTGTACATGCAATTGGTATTGTACCCAGGCATGGAGCATTGAGGTATCATAATCTTTATTTTTCGTTGTAAAAAACTGTGAGATCTTTCCGGCAATATATTTCTTATGGGTCTTCCAGTCGTTGAAGTTAGGTGTTTTGTATTTATCTCTCAAAACACAGAAGGCGGAATAAGGAACAAGCCAGTATTCATTATCCTTGATGAATTTTCTAAAATTTCGGTCTTTATAAATTTTATCTTTCTCCTTGTTGAAAACAGCTGTCAAATATTTCCACTTGCCTTCAATCATACTTTCATAATCGATGAGATCCAAAGAATTTAATTTCTCTTTTTCAGACAGATACTCATCAACTAATTCCTTCGGTAAAGAGTAGTCAAGGTTTTCTAAAGAAATATATTGTGGATGTAAAGCATAAACAGACACTGCGGCATATGGGTAAGAATCCGTCCATGAGTAATTAGCGGTTGTATCATTGATCGGGAGAATCTGAATAATTCCCAAATTGGTTTCTTTTGTCCAATCTGCCAGTTTTTTAATATCTGTAAATTCTCCCACTCCAAATCCGTTTTCGCTTCTCAAAGAGAATACAGGAATTGCCACACCGGCATCATGATACATCTGATAACCTTTAAATCTGAAATAATGATTGGAAACCACCTGCAAAACGTCAGATAATTGATTAGCTACCGTAAATCTGTTTTCCCCGGTTTCTACATCTATTACTCTATTTTCTTTCGTATCGTAAATACAATATTTAAATTGGATAAATTCATTCTCCGGGATTTCAACAGAAGCTTCCCACATTCCAAAATCCGTCTGATTCAGATGAACAACTTTGTCATAGTTCCAGTTTCCTAAGGATGCTGTATTTCCAAAGAGAACAATCCTCCAATCCGGATTATAAATTGGAGCTTCAATTCTGAAAAGGTGGGTATGTTTTTTTAAAACCGTAACTTTTTCAGGAATAAAATCGTGTAGCTTATTGTAAAGGATTTTGTTATTTAAATAATTTTCAGGAAAGTTTTTGTTATTCCATTCATCAAAAATGATAAACTCCTTGTAATTATGTGGAAAACTCAAATGATGACCTACAAATTCTTCTCTTACTACATTTCCTTTTTCATTCACTACGCGATAATGATAGGAAATAAATTTTGAAAAATAATCTACCTCGCATTTCCATAACCCATTATCCGCATAAAACATAGTATGGACATGTAAGGTATTCTCCTCTTCACCAAATACCAGTTGTAAATTTTCTCCAGCATTTACAATATATCCTACATTAAAGTATAGTTTCATCTATATTTTTTTTATAAAAGTACATTATAATATCGAAAAATAAAACTTATTGAATATCAAATAATCATTAAAAGACCTTTTCAAAATGTTTGAAAAGGTCTTTATATCTTGAATTATAATTTTAATTATTTTGTTATAAGAATCTTCTTATTGAATATTGCTTTTCCTGATTCATCAGCAATATTTACAATATACGCTCCGGTTACCAATCCTTTAAGGTATACTTTTTCATCCGATGAGCCATCTTTCACAGATAAATTCTGAGTCATTACATTTTGACCTGCCATATCAAATATATTCAATTTAATGATGCCTTTTATATTCTTATTAACATGAACGTTGATATAGTGTTCATCAACTCTTGTTGGATAGATATCAAGATTAGAAGCAAGAGTATTTAGTGCTGAGGATTTATCATTAGCAAAATATTTACTTGCCAAATCGTAAATATGAAGTCCCTGTTCTCCCGGAAGCAGTTTAGCCTGCAAAGTTGTCAGATCTACCTCATATAAAGCACCTCCTTTAGCACTTGCTATTATCACTTTTCCCTGGGCATTTACTGCTGAACCATTTACTGAATAGTTATCAGGAATACCTGTAATTTTACCTATAAATTTAGCATTCAAATCCTTTGTCGCAATTTTAAAAACATTCCCTGAAGCAGCAAATACATAGAAATTATTATCTGTATCAGCAATCATATCACCACCAAAACCAGTCTCCATAGCTGTAAAAGAATTTCTTCCGTTAGAAGGATCATCTTTAATAATTCCAAGATCATTTACGGTGTATTGCCCGGCTTTTTTGCTGATTTCCAAAAACTGTGTTCCTGCATTATTTACAGCATAAATATTACCGTTATATCCGGTTGTCATTCTGGTAATATGAGAATTAATATCACAGCTTGAAATTTTTGCCACATTATTCTCAACCAATCTAATCTCCTTAGTCTGAGGATTTAAAATATAAACATTTGATGAAAACATAGGCATGTACACCAGATTATTATTCGAAGAGTCGTAAGCAAGTGCCGCCATAGTGATTGATTGAGAGTTATCATAAGAACTTCTATCTTCAGCTACAATACCTTTTCTAGCCTGTGAAAACACCTTAACTGATGAATCAGCTGTGAAAATTTTCTCCCCGGAAATTCCGTTAGCAGCATCAATTGTTCGGAAATCATTAAAAGTAATACTTTGAGTATCTTTTCCTGTAATCGCAAAGAAATCCTGTTGTGCATGTGCATCCACACCTAATAACAGCAAAAATAAAGGGAATAAATGTTTTTTCATACTATTTAATTTATATTCATAATGTATTTGATCTTACTAAATTACACAATTTTGAATTACCAAAAAATAAAAAATCTCTGGTAATTGAATAAAACAGATCATAAATTAAAAGATATGGTCATAAAGACCTTTAGCTACTCATCTATTTGTGTTGATTTGCATCTACAGACATCTAAAAATTTCAAGAGCTGTTTCCCGCTATCCATTCCTACTCCTCAGGCTGTCACCCTGAGCGAAGTCGAAGGGTCTCCCACGCTCCAACCCACCAACTTCTCCAACACAAGCTGTGGGGTAACCATTTCTATCGGGGCTAGGATGATGAGTGAACCATCAATGATAAGTTATTAATGATGTGACAAGGTCAGGGTACGGGTTCCGTGGTTATCTTTTCCAATGGCGTTATTGGTTGCAATGGCGTCTTTCTTTTTATTTGGACTGCTTCTTTCCTACTGTGTCATTCCGCAGGAATCCAGCCAACTTTATTAGAGTCTTAAGAGTTAAAAGGTTAAAAAAGCAAAAGTAATACTTGAGTTATGTGCTAATACTTTGTTGAGACTCCTATGGAGTGACAACTGGAGTGTATACTGTCCATCATAAGGACGAGTGATTAATGATAGTTGATTAATGATAGTTGATCAATGATAGTTGATTGATGTATCGTTTATCAATTATTACTCATTATGTATGAGTTTAGGGTTCCCTGCTTGGGTATAAAGCAAAAAAAATCCTTTATCAATAAGATAAAGGATTTTAAAAATAAAATA